>CBFIHY010000012.1:0-17028 GCA_965662315.1 Alphaproteobacteria bacterium | reverse complement strand
CTGCATGTCGCTTGCCGCGCCAGCCGACCAATCCGGTTTTTGCATCACCCATTAAATCAATCGACAGACCCAAGCCGCCATCAATATTGGCCGCGCCATTAACCAGCCCGACCTCATCATGCAGCCGCTTCAGTTCAGCATCATTATGCGCTGCCGCGCCGCGCCGAAAGCGCAATTGTGACAAGCGCGAGCCGCTGCGCACCAAAACCGGAAACGTGCGCGGGCAGACTTCCAAATATAAATGCCCCTTATAACCGGCCGGCACTTTATCGAACTCGGTACCGAAATCGGTAATCACGCGGGTAAACACATCTATGCGTCCGGTTGAGCTTTTCGGATTGGCAAACCCGGCTGTCCGCTCAGGCAAGTTCAATGCTTCCATTAACGGGACCAAATAAACGCATCCGGTTTCCAGCACCGCGCCCTGTGTCAGGTCAATTTTATGATAGGCCAGCGTCGCCAGCTTATCGGCAATTGTGCCCTTTTCACCGGGCAGAAAACTGGCGCGAATACGATAGGCTGTCTCGCCCAAACGCAAATCAAGACTGGCCGGCTGCACTTGATTGTCCAACACGCCGCCCGACGCCCAAATTTGCTTTTCGCGGATCATGTTTTCAATGCCATGCGCCGGCAAAATGCCGACCGCATGGGTCTGCCCTTTGGTCATGACAGGGTCTTGGCCCGCCTCATCGGGAAATAAAGCACCGGTTTCAGCCGTTTCGCTCATCAGCCTCAGCTTTCCTTCGAATCTCATTCATCGCCGGAGTTTACGCGCAAAATTCTGTCTTGTCTTGAGTTCATCTTCTTAACTAGTGTCTTGACGAAAGCGCTATTTTTCGACATCTTCCCCTCATCGTGGTGATTTGAGCCGGCTGGCTTGCGGCCACGTAAAATAAACAGCTAAAACTGCCGGAGAAACCCGGCCTCATGGTCGGTTTTTTTATGCCGGTATAAATGACAGGTCACTAAGGAGAGATGGATGACCAGCGAGAAAAAAGGGCAGAAGAATTGGCAGGTGCAAACCCGCATGGTGCATGATGGCGGTATCCGTTCGCCATTTGGCGAAACCGCGGAAGCTCTGTATCTGACCTCCGGCTATGTTTATGACAGTGCCGAGCAGGCCGAAGCGCGGTTTAAGGAAGACGAAGACGGCTATATTTATTCGCGCTTTGGCAATCCGACCGTGCGCGCTTTTGAAGAGCGGATGATTGCTCTTGAAGGGGCCGAAGACGGGCGCGCAACAGCCACCGGCATGGCCGCCGTTACCGCTTGCATGATGAGCCAATTGGAAGCCGGCGACCATATTGTTTCCAGCCGCGCTTTGTTCGGCTCGTGCCGCTATGTGGTGGAAACACTGATGCCGCGTTTTGGCGTATCGTGCACGCTGGTCGATGGCCGCGATTTAAACGCTTGGCAAGATGCGTTGCGGCCGGAAACCAAAATTTTGTTTTTGGAAACCCCGTCCAACCCGCTTTTGGAAATTATCGATATTCAAGCGGTTGCCGATATCGCGCATCGCCATGGCGCCCGCTTGGTGGTTGATAATGTATTTGCCACACCGGTTTTGCAAAAGCCGATGCAATTGGGTGCCGATATCACCATTTACTCAGCCACCAAACATATTGACGGCCAAGGCCGTTGCCTTGGCGGGATTATTTTGGGCGATGAGGATTATGTAAAAAACCAGCTGGCCAATTTCATTCGCCAGACCGGCCCCAGCCTGTCGCCGTTTAATGCGTGGGTGATGTTGAAAGCGCTGGAAACGCTTGAATTGCGGGTCAATGCGCATTGCGATAATGCGGAGAAACTGGCCGCCATGCTGCACGCGCATGACAAGGTGGAACGGGTTTATTATCCCGGTCATGAAAGCCATCCGCAATATGAGCTGGCGCAAAAGCAAATGACGCGCGGCTCCAATTTGCTGGCTTTCGATGTAAAGGGTGGCAAAGAGCAAGCTTTTCAATTGGCCAATGCGCTGGATTTGGTGCTGATTTCAAACAATCTCGGCGATGCCAAAACACTCATCACCCATCCGGCCACCACCACCCATGCAAAATTACCCGATGCGGCAAAAGCTGAATTGGGCATTGGCGCATCCGGCTTGCGGGTATCGGTCGGGCTTGAAGATGGCGGCGATATAAGCGACGATTTCGAACAAGCTTTGGCACAAGTGAGCTAAAGGGACGAATTATGACGCAAACCGCAGTGACCCGCGATATTTCGGTTTCGGTGGAAACCCAATATCTGGAAAATGACAGCGATCCGGATGAGCATTATTTTGTCTGGGCGTATCGCATCACCATTGAAAATCGCGGCGACGAAATCGTCCAGCTTTTGACGCGGCATTGGCAAATCACCGATGCCATGGGCCGCCTGCAAGAAGTGCGCGGCGAAGGGGTGGTCGGCGAGCAACCGATATTGGAGCCGGGCGGCAGCTTCACCTATTCTTCCGGCACGCCGCTATCTACCGCGTCAGGGTTTATGCTCGGCTCGTATAATATGAAAAACCAAGATGGTGAGCGGTTTGATATTAAAGTGCCGGCCTTTTCGCTCGACTGTCCGCATGCCGATGGGCCGATAAATTAATTGGCATGACAGATGAGCGATAATCGGACCATATTTTTCATTATCGGGCTGCTGCTGGCAGCCGTGTCAGCCGGCATGTTATTGCCGGCCATGGCCGATTTGACGATTGAGCATCCGGACGGCCAAGTATTCATTATTTGCGCCATGGTGACCGGCTTTATTGCCGGCGCATTAATATTGACCAATCGGGGCGACCTGCCGCCGCTTTCGGTCAAACAGGCGTTTATTTTGACCAGCTCAAGCTGGCTGGCTTTGACCGGTTTTGCCGCTTTGCCTTTCGCTTTCGGGCAATTGAATATGAGCTATACCGATGCGTTTTTTGAGGCCATGTCAGGACTGACAACCACCGGCGCCACGGTGATTACCAATCTGGATGCGGCCCCGCCAGGAATTTTATTATGGCGCGCTTTGCTGCAATGGTTTGGCGGCATCGGCATTATCGTGATGGCTATCTCGGTATTGCCGATGCTGAATGTCGGCGGCATGCAATTATTTCGGCTTGAGAGTTCTGATACGTCGGAAAAAATTCTGCCGCGCACAGCGCAAATTGCCGGATCGATTATGCGGCTTTATTGCGCCATTACATTGGCTTGTATATTGGCTTATCTGGCCGCCGGCATGCCGATGTTCGATGCCGTCGCGCATGCCATGACAACAATTGCCACGGGCGGTTTTTCGACCCGCAATGACTCAATTGGTGCGTTTGGCGCACCGGTTGCCATGGTTGCGGTGATTTTCATGCTCGCCTCTTCAGTGCCGTTTGTCGCTTATCTGCAATTGGTCAATCGCCGCTTTGATAAGTTTATTCGCGATGAACAAATCCGTACATTCTTTATTTTGGCGCTGACCGCCAGTGCCGCCATGTTTGCCTATCAATTATTTCTCGGCGTTAATCAGAGCGGCGACGCTTTGCTGGCCGCTCTATTCAATACCACATCAATATTGACCGGCACCGGATATGCGACCGCCGATTATGACCAATGGGGGCCGTTTTCGGTGGCGGTATTTTTTGTGCTGACTTTTATCGGCGGCTGCGCCGGTTCGACCGCTTGCGGGATGAAAATTTTCCGCCTGCAAGTAATTGTCAAAGCCGGATGGCGCTATATTCGCCAGCTGACCCTGCCGCATGGGATTTTCGTCATTCGCTATAATGGCCGCTTGCTTGACGATGATGTCGCCAATTCAGTGGTCGCTTTTGTGCTGATTTTCATTTTGTCATTTTCCGCCATTGCGGTGACGCTGAGCCTCATGGGGCTGGCACCGCTAACCGCGCTATCGGCCTCTGCCGCCGCCATTGCCAATGTCGGGCCGGGCTTGGGGCCGGAGATCGGCCCGAGCGGCACATATGCCGGTCTGCCCGATCAGGCCAAATGGGTGCTGGCCGCCGGCATGCTTTTGGGGCGCTTGGAATTTTTGACCGTCTTGGTTTTATTCGCGCCCAGCTTCTGGCGTCGCTGAGGCGTTTGGCGCATAGGTAATCGGGTCGCTTGTGTCGGCCCGCCCGCGCAGACGCGCTATCAAGCGGCGCACATCTTCTTGAATGCCCAAAACGCTTGGCACCAGCAACAGCACAATCAGGCTGGCAAAGGCCAAGCCCCACGCAATGGTGATGACCATCGGCAGCAAAAACTGCGCTTGCACGCTGGTCTCAAACAAGAGCGGCGCGAGGCCCAAAACCGTTGTCAGAGAGGTCAAAGTCACGGCCCGCAAGCGGTCGCAAATGCCGTTAATCACCGCCTCGCGTAACTCTTCGCCATCTCTTTGGCGTTCATCAATACGGCTGATGAGAATAATCGAATTATTGACCAAAATACCGGACAGGCCGAGCAGGCCAACCATGCTTAAAAAGGTCAGGTCGAAACCTTGCACATAATGCCCGACCACCATGCCGATAAGCCCGAAAGGAATAACTGACATGATGATGATTGGCCGCGAATAGCTGGCAAAGACAAATGCCAACACCACATAAATCAAGGCCAGACCAATCGCTGCGCCCATGCCAAGCCCGCCCATGGTTTCCGCTTGTTCTTGGCTGCGTCCGCCAAAGCCGAAGCTGATATTATATTTTGCCGCTACCGCCGGTAAGACGGTTTCTGCCATATCTTCCAGCACTGCGTTTGGGTCACCGGCTTCATCATCATAATCGGCAATGACCGACACTGCCACTTGCCCGTCCGAGCGGCGCACGGCAGAAAAGCCCGGTTGTTCGACAATATCGACAACCGCCGTCAGCGGCACATAGCGCGGCGTGCCGTTTGGCCCACCACTGCCCGGCACCGGCAATTCAATATCGGCCAATTGTTTCGGGCTGGTATCATTGCGCGGCTGCAAGACGCGCAGCGTCACTTCTTCATCGCCACGGGCAAAGCGTTTGGCAATGGCCCCTTCCAAACTGGCGCGCGTCAGATTGCCGATAAGTGAATTGGTGAAGCCCAAAGCCTCGCCGCGCGCATTCACTTCCAGCAATAATTCTTGCTTATTGTAATGCAAATTATCACGCGCCCGCGAAATACCCGGATATTGCTCCAGCGCATCGCGCACTTCCAACGCCGCTTGTTTCAAAATGGCCGGATCGGCATTTTGCAGGCGAATATCAATATCGCGCCCCGGTGGGCCACCGCGTCGCTCGCGAATAAACACATATCGCAAACCGGCAATATCGGGCAGTTCCTTATTCCATTGTTTGACAATATCGCGGGTGCGAATGCTGCGCTCTTCACTGGCGGTTAATTCTGTATATATCAGCGCGCGCTCATCACCGGTGGCGGTGCGGGTTCGGCCGATTTGCGTGAACAAGACTTTGATCAATTTTTCATCCGGCGCATCGGCCTCGGCCAATAATTTCGCTTCCGCATCATAAAGCGCTTTTTCAATCAGCCTTGTGCCGGCCAAAGTGTCTTCGCGCTTGGTGCCGGGCTGGAAGAAAACATAAGCATTCACCGCCTCGCCTTCGGGCGATGGGAAAAACCGAAACGGCACGCGGCCACCGGCCAAAAGCCCGATACAGATAATCAATATCGCCAATCCGGCAGCGGCGGTTGTGTAGCGATTGTCATAAACCGTGGTGACGAACCGGCGAAACCGATTGGCGCGAAAATGCTCAAACCGCTCCAGAAACACTTTACGAATGCCGCGCCGCGGCTTGCGCGGGCGTTGCAGCGCATGGCTTAAATGGCCGGGCAGAACGAAAAAACATTCAATCAGGCTGGCAATCAGCACTGATAAAACAACCAAAGGAATGGCGCGAACAAATTGCCCCATCACACCGGTAATGAGCAGCATTGGAATAAACGCCGCCAAAGTGGTCAACGCGGCAGCGGTGATCGGCAACATCATCCGCAAGGCGCCGCCCTCCGCCGCTTCTTGCGCAGTGGCACCGCGCTCGGTCAAAGTGGCGGCATGTTCACCGACCACAATCGCATCATCAACAATAATGCCGATGGTCATAATCAGCGCAAATAGCGACAACATATTAATCGTCATATCGAGATAAAGCATGACGCCAAAAGTTGCCATCAATGATGCCGGAATACCGGCCGCCACCCAAAATGCGATACGCCCGTTCAGGAATAAAAACAAAATGCACAAGACCAGCACCATGCCGCCAAAGCCGTTCACCAACAGCACGTTAATGCGCTGAATGATTTTATCGGCATTGACGTCGAAAATTTCCACTTTCAAGGTCGGCGGCAATGACGGCATTGTCTCGGCAATATAAGTACGCACGATTTCGGTCATATCCAACGCATCGCCGTTTTTGGTGCGCTGAACGGTCAGGCGAATGGCCCGATAATCGCCGCTCCAACCTTCCGGTGCATTGGCATCAAATGTCTCATAAACGCGGGCCACATCATCGACTTTAATTTGCCCGCCATCGGCCGTGCTGCGCAGGCTGATATTGGCCACATCAGAAGCGGTTTGTGCCAAGCCGACGGCCCGCACTTGCCGCTCAACATCGCCGCGCAACACCCCGCCCGGCACATCCAAGGAAGAGCCGGCCAGCTTATTGGCAATATCTTGCGGCGTCATATCAAAGCGGCGCAATTGCGCGCTTTGCGCCTCTACCCAGATTTCCTCATCGCGAAACCCTTCCAATTGAATCTTATCAATACCGGCATCCAGCAAGCCGTCGCGAATTTGTTTGGCATAGGCACGCAGCGCGCGCTCATCAAACGGGCCGGATATCAATACTGAGACAACCGGCTCAAAAAACGTCACTTGCGAAATAACCGGTTTCTCCGCGTCTTTCGGCAAAGTGGTGATGGCATTAACCGCCGCCTCAACATCGCCAATGGCGCGCTGCATATCGGTTTCCGGATAAAATTCCACCGTCATGGCGGCAAAGCCGTTACGCGAGGTGGAACTGAACTCTTTGACCCCATCAATAAACCGCACTTCCGGCTGGATGGTGGCGACGATATTTTTATCGACATCTTGCGCCGTTGCGCCGGTCCATGGCACCAAAATATTGGCGGTCTTGATTTCCGTGGTTGGGAAGAACTGCGTATTCAGGCCGGACAGCCCGAAAAAGCCGAACATTATCATCGAGAAAAATAACAGATTGGCGGCATTGCGATGCCGCGAAAACAACTCAACAATGCCGCGCATCGGCCCCATATCAGTTCTCTTGCACCAGTTTTACCGCGACACCCGGTGCCGCTTCATTAAACCGCGTCAGTAACAACATATCGCCGACGGCCAAACCGCTTTTCAATAAAACCTGCGGCCCGTCATCAATATAGTTTTCAATCTTGCGACGCACCAAACGACCGTTTTCAATCAGATAAACCGTATCGTTTTCATACAGCGCATCGCGCGGTATCGCCATTACATCGGCCACCGGTTGGGCCAATAATTCCACCGTCACAAATGCGCCGCCGCGCAAATTTGACGGCAGATTGCCCTCAATGCGCGCATAAACATCAACGCCGCGTGTTGCTTGGCTGATTTGCGCTCCGACGCGCTCAATCTTGGCTTCCAAATCAATCGTCTCGCCGCCAACCTGCCAGACAATATTGACCATGCGGCCAATAACATCGCTATTGCGTTCCAAAAAGCGGCCATATTCGGCATCGGATAAATTGAAAATAACATCGAAATTATCGCTATCCAGCAATTTGCCGAGCTGGTCATTGGGATTTAAAACGCGGCCTTCGCGCGCATTAATATTGGCCAAATAACCGCTAAACGGGGCCACGACTTTCGTGTTGTTCAAGTCGCGCTTGGCTTTTTTCACTTGCACATTTATCCGATCGACAACCGATTGCTGCTGCTCGGCACGCGCCGCCTTAATGGTCGCGTCCGTGCGCTTATCATCCAATGTCTTTTTGGAGACAGTGCCTTTTTTGAATAATTTCTCGGCCCGCGCTTTTTCTTGCCGCGCCAGCTTGGCTCCCGCTTTGCGCTCGCGCAGCACCGCTTTGGCACCTTTTAATTGCGCTTGTGCATCCGCCAATTGATTTTCGTAAGTAAACGGGTCGATTTCCAGCAACACATCGCCCTTATTGACGCGCGCGCCATCTTCAAAATTATCAGCCGTGGCAATCACTTCGCCCGACACTAAAGCGCGCAAATTCACTTCGCGCTGCGCCCGCAATTCGCCAAATGTGGTGATGCGCGGCTCATAAACACTATAGGCCACCGGCATTGCCGATACCGACCAAGCGCGCTCGCGGTTTTCAGCCGGTTTTGTTTGCGGCTTGGTTGCCACCAGCATGGAAAAGCCGATAAAACCACCGGCCAACACCAAGACCGGCAGCAGCAGCTTCCGCACCCGGCCACCGCCGGAAGGGCGCAATTTATGGGATTGCTCGCGCATCCATTGCCTCACTTGCATCAATTTTTGTTTCATGCCGCCAAACTCAATACGTTAAACGCAAAATCCTATATCGTTTGTTATGTCATATATAACGCGCAAATGCGCCCAAACCAGTCAGCCTTTTTGCGCTGCTTCGAAAGCCTCATCCGGCGCAAAAACATAATTCTCATTACAAAATTCGCAGCGCACTTCGACATTTTCTTGCTGGCGCATCTCCGCCTGGTCTTGGTCGGATAATCCGGCCAGCATATTCAAAACGCGCTCGCGCGAACACGGGCAAGCAAATTTCAAACCGCGCGGCTCAAATACCCGCACCCCGTCTTCGTGAAACAAACGGTAAGCCAGTGTTTCACCGCTAATATCAGCGTCCAGCAATTCGCTGTCTTCAGTCGTTTGCAGCAAAATTTCCAACCGGTTCCAATCTTCATCAACCAAATCCGGGTCGCCTTCAGGCGGTGTGTCAATATCCGCCGCCGTGCCGCCAATCGCTGCGGTTTGCTGCACCACAATACCACCGGCGCGCCATTCGGTTTTGCCACCGGCCAAAATAAGCGGCGCCGCGGCCAGCTTAATCGCCGTGCCGATTTGCTCAGAGCGTTCAAAATAGCCCAATGCCGCTTCGGCCAAACGGGCCCCCTCTAACGGCACAATGCCTTGATAGCGTTCCATATCGGCGCCTTGGTCAACGGTGAAGGCCATATGGCTTTTTTCGCCCAACAGGCCAATGGGCGTGCAATCTTGTTTCAAGGCTTCAGACACCGCTTCGGCATCAAATTGTGCAAAGCCGCGCAGGCCGCCGACACCATTATCGCCATCGGGCGTATAATCGGCCATTAACGCATTTATCGGGCCGGCGCCTTGCAATTGCAAAATAAACCGTCCGTCAAATTTCAGCATTGTGCCCAGCATGGCGGCCAAGACCAAAGCTTCGCCCAGCAAACGACTGACCGCTTCGGGATAATCATGGCGGGTTAAAATTTCCGACGCCAATGCGTTTAATTTGACCACGCGGCCATTGACATTATGCCCTTCAATACGAAACGGCAGGGCGACATCATCATGCGGGGTTTGGCTTTGCATTACATCATTCCCAAACAATGCAGCAGAACCGCTTTTTGCGCATGGGCGCGGTTTTCAGCTTCATCGAATACCACTGAATTTGGCCCATCAATGACTTCCGCCGTGACCTCGCTATCGCGATAAGCGGGCAGGCAATGCAAGAATATCGGCGCGTCACCCAACTGCATCAGCTGTTGTGTCACTTGATAAGGCTGAAAGGCTTTTGCCCGCGCTTCCGCTTCTTTCGGGTCATCGCTCATCGACACCCAGCAATCAGTAATTAAGGCAGAGGCGTCCTGCGCCGCATCTTCCGCCCTTTCATGCAAGGTAATTTTCGCGCCTTTGGCTATCGCCGCGTCAATTTCATTGGCGGCAATGGAAAAAGCCGGCGGTGTCGCCAAGGCCAATTCAAAATCCAACAAGGCGGCGGCGTGCACAAATGATAAGGCGACATTATTGCCATCGCCCAACCAGGCCAGTTTCTGCCCGTTCAACTTGCCCTTATGCTCTTCAAAAGTCATTAAATCGGCAATGATTTGGCACGGATGGCTATACGCGGTCAGGCCGTTAATCACCGGAATATCGGCATGGCGCGCCAATTCGGTCAGCGTCTCATGCGGGCCGGTCCGCAGCATCGCAATATCGGCAAAGCGCGAGATGACTTGCGCCGTATCGGCAATCGTTTCGCCGCGCCCCAATTGCATATCGGTCTGGTTCAAAATCACCGTTTCCCCGCCCAATTGGCGCATGCCCATATCAAATGACAAGCGGGTGCGGGTAGATGGTTTTTCAAAAATCATCGCCAGCGCATGACCTTTTAGCGGCGCATCATCATCAGCCGCCCCTTTCGGTTTGCCGGCCCGCGCCGCTTTTCGCGCATGCGCCTTATCCAGCAAAAGCCGCAACGCGTCCGCCGTTAATTCCGACAAATCGATGAAATGCGCCAGCGGCGCTTTCAATAAATTATCTTGTGCGGTGACATTGCCCATTATGATGCTCCTGCCGATTTCATCCGCACCGTCCGGCACGCAGCGTCCAACCCGTCCACCGCAAAATCAATTTCTGCCTGCGTCACATTGAGCGGCGGCAAAATACGCAGCACATTTTCACCGGCCCCGACGCTGAGAATTTTTTCATCGCGCAAAGCGGTAACAAATTCGCTATTCGGCACTTTGCATTTCAGCCCGACCATCAGCCCGCGGCCGCGCACATCGGCAAATAAATCGCTGTTTTCATCGATGAGCCGCGCCAATTTCTGGCGGAAATAAATCGCCAAATCCTGCACATTGTCCAAAAATTCGGGCCGATTAACCTCATCCATCACCGCCGCGCCGACCGCGCAAGCCAATGGATTGCCGCCATAGGTTGAGCCATGCGTGCCCGGCTGCATAACGGCCCCGACCGCTTTTGTGGTCAATACCGCGCCCAGCGGAAAACCGCCGCCAATGCCCTTGGCAATGGCCATCACATCCGGCGTCACCTCAGCCCATTCATGGGCGAATAATTTACCGCTCCGGCCAATGCCGCATTGCACTTCGTCAAAGCCCAGCAAAATACCGTGCCGGTCACAAAGCGCGCGCAAGCCGCGCAGAAAATCCGTGCCGACATCGCGCACCCCGCCTTCGCCCTGCACCGGCTCAATCAGAAGTCCGGCCGTTGTCTCATCAATCAGCGCTTCAACCGCCGATAGGGTCAATTCGGGGCATTGCACAAAGCCTTGCGGTGCCGGTCCGAAGCCGTCGAGATAGGCTTGATTGCCGGCCGCTGCCAAAGCCGCCAATGTGCGGCCATGAAAGGCGCCGGCAAAACCGATAAGGGTAACTTTTTCAGGCGCGCCATTGACCGCGTGGAATTTACGCATCGCCTTAATCATGCCTTCCGCCGCTTCCGCGCCGGAATTGGTGAAGAAAACCATATCGGCAAAACACGCCTCGCAAAGCAAGTCGGCCAATTTTTCCTGCTCGGGAATGCGGTAGAGATTGGACACATGCCACAGCTTTTCAGACTGCGCTTTTAAGGCGGCATTCAGTTTTGGATGCGCATGGCCCAGCGTATTGACCGCAACGCCGGAGCCGAAATCGAGATATTTTTCGCCCGCTTCCGTTTCCAGCCATGCCCCTTCGCCGCGCACAAAACTAAGTTCGGCGCGGTTATAAGTCGGCATGATATGGCTGTCACCAGCGCTCATTTCTCTCTCCTGTTTGCCTCTTTTCCATTTGCCGCCGCGGTTGATTGCGAAAGGCAAAATAGAAAAAGCCGCCATTCAGCGAAGGCGGCTTGCTGAGGAAGATTATTACCCTAAAAACGGGTTTTTTTGCAAGGGGGCGCGGGGGTTACGATTTCAAGCGCCAGCCGCGCGCCAACACATATTGGCAGGCCAGAGTGCTGGCCAATGTCAAGCCGATCAAAAGCGATGCGCCGAATAAGAGCGAGCCTTCATTATGGCCGGTCAGCGCATAGCGAAACCCGTCAATCATATAAAAGAACGGATTATATTGCGTCACCGCATAGGCAAAGCCCGGCAATTGCGTGACCGAATAAAATGTACCCGATAAAAACGCCAAAGGGGTGATGACGAAATTGGTGATGGTTGCCAAATGGTCGAACTTATCGGCCCAAATGCCACCAATCAGCCCGATTTGCGCCAATAAGAGCGAGGCCAGAGCGGCGTAAAACAGCGCCGCGGCAAAGCTATGGACGGAAAAATCGACAAAAAACGACATCGCGGTAAATGTGCCGGCACCGACAAACAGGCCGCGCGTCAGCCCACCAAATGTGATGCCGATATTCAGTTCCAAGGGCGATAAGGGCGGCATTAAAAAATCAGTCACATTGCCCTGCACTTTTGCCACCAGCAGCGATGACGAACTATTGGCAAAGGCATTTTGCACAATCGACATCATAATCAGCCCGGGGGCGAGGAAATTGATAAACGGCACGCCGTTAATATCAGGCCGCATACCGCCGAGCGCCAGCGAGAAAATCGCCAGAAACAAAAGCGTCGTGACAATCGGCGCCATCAGCGTTTGCATCCAGACTTTGGTGAAACGGCGGACTTCTTTTAAATACAGCGTCCAAAGCCCCAGCGTATTGAAACGGCCGAATTGGCGCACGCCCAATTGCTTATAAGCGGCGGCTTTGGTTGCTTTTGCGGTGGTTTTAGCGGTTTGAATTTGGTTCATGAGCGAGACAATAGGCCAATTTGACCGCCAATCAAGCGGATTTATCGGCCCGGTTTGATTCGAATCGTGTGGATAATCGAGAATCGCCCCTCCCTTTCGGCTACCAGATTTAGTATAAAATAGATATTCGACCACAAGATGTGGACTTGGTAACAGGCATTTGGAGGGCTGAAATCATGGCTTGGACTGAAGATCGTGTTGAAATGCTTAAGCAATTATGGACTGACGGGCTGTCAGCAAGCCAAATTGCACGAAAAATGGGCGGCGTGACCCGTAATGCGGTGATCGGTAAAGTGCATCGCCTCGGTCTTTCGGGCCGTGCGACACCGGCCCGCGTCTCAACCGCGAAGGTTTCCGCCGGTAATGCGCCATCGCAACCGTCAACCCCGTCTCTGTCGGGCAAAAGCCGGTTTCAAGCGCGCGATTTGGATGACATTAAAGACCAAGTCGTACCGGAGCCGATTTTGAGCGCGGAAGAGCGCGCCAGTGTGTTGCATTTGACGGAACATACCTGCAAATGGCCGATCGGCGACCCGGGCACGACCGAGTTTCATTTTTGTGGTGCGCGCGCCAAAAGCGGCAGCCCCTATTGCACCACCCATGCGGCGCAAGCCTATCAGCCATTGGAACGGCGGCGTAAAAAGAAAGCCGCTTCTTAAGACGGCCTTGGTGCCGAGAGATTGGAAAAAGCCCTGCCTTGGCGGGGCTTTTTTTGCTTTTCGTTCAGCCATTTGATTTGTGCTTGGCTTTTCTTACCAACCCAGTAAGTTCGGGCCAAAGGGAGATTATTATGCGTCAATTCAATGATAAAATTTGTGTCATCACCGGCGCCGCCAGCGGCATTGGCGCGGCCTGCGCGCGCGCCATGGCAGCGCAAGGGGCAATAATTATCGGCACGGATTTAAGAAAAGACATGCTGAAGGAAACCAAAGCCGCCGTGGAAGCGGCAGGCGGGCGCATGGATACGCATATGGTTGATGTGTCAGACCGCGATGCAATGTTTGATTTGGCCGCCAAAGTAGAAAAGAAACATGGACCGGCAGATTTGATTTTAAACAATGCCGGTGTGGCGCATGGCGCGCCGGTGGCGGAAATGAGCATTGATGATTTCAAATGGCTGATGGACATTAATCTGTGGGGCGTGGTGCACGGCACGCAGGCTTTTCTGCCGCATTTTATCGGCAAGAATAGCGGCCATGTCGCCAATGTTTCATCCATTTTCGGGCTTATCGGCATACCGACACAAAGCGCTTATAATGCCGCCAAATTCGGCGTGCTCGGCTTCACCGAAGCGCTGCGCCATGAAATGCGCGGCACCGGCGTCAATGTCAGCACCATTCATCCGGGCGGCATTAACACCAATATTGTGCGCCATGCGCGCTTCCAGCAAGGGCCGGATGCGGAGGTTGAACACGAGCAGGCGATTGAGCGGTTTGCCAAATTCACCATGACGCAACCCGATGGTGCGGCAAAAACCATTATCAAAGGTGTTCAAAAAAACAAGGCGCGCATTCTCATCGGGCCGGATGCGCATTTTACCGATTGGGTGCGCCGCCTGTTGCCGACCCATTATTTGAAATTGCTGCCAATGATGGATGTCTCGCGCAACGATTAAAAAACGCTGCCCGAAAACCAAACCCCGGCAAAGTCAAAATAGCAATTGACTTGCAGCTGTTTATTGCCTAAATCGCAATTAATAATCATTCTTAATTGCAAAAGGTAATGCCGCCATGTTTCGCTTTTCGGGTTTCGCTGTTTTGCTGGCCGCCCTCGCCGCGCCGATATTTCCGCTCGGCACGGCACAAGCGGCAGAGACGCCCAAGCTGGTAAATGTTTATTCATATCGGCAGCCATTTTTGGTCGAGCCATTATTTGAAAAATTCACCGCGCAAACCGGCATTGAGGTGAAAGTTATTTTCGCCAAAAAAGGGCTGATTGAGCGGGTGAAAACCGAAGGCAAACGCTCGCCAGCCGACATTATCCTAACCGTTGATATCGGCCGCTTGCAGGCGGCGCGCGACATTGCTCAAGCGGTTAATGCGCCAATTTTACAAAAGCACATTCCGGCCAATGCGCGCGGTGCCGACAATAAATGGTTTGGCCTGACATGGCGGGCGCGCATTGCTTATGCGTCAAAGCAACGTGTCAGCGAAACCGCTCTCAGCTTTGCCGATTTGGCCAAGCCGGAATATCGCGGCCGCGTTTGCCTGCGCTCCGGTCAGCATCCGTATAATATCGCTTTATTTGCCGCTTTGATTGACCATATGGGCGAGCGCGCATTTAAAAATTGGCTGAGCGGCTTGAAAGCCAATTTATCTGCCAAGCCATCCGGCAATGACCGCGCGCAAGTGCGCAAAATTTATGCCGGTGCCTGCGATATCGCCCTCGGCAATACATATTATATGGGCAAAATGCAGACCAATGAGAAAAAGCCCGAACAAAAACAATGGGCCGAGGCGGTGCGGATTATCTTTCCCGATATGCCGCGCGGTGGTGCGCATATGAATGTGTCGGGCATGGCGATGGCGCAATATGCGCCGAATAGGGAAAATGCGCTGAAGCTGATGCAGTTTTTGGTCTCTGAACAGGCGCAAAAAATCTATGCCGAGGTCAATTTTGAATATCCTATCCGTCAAGATATTGCCGCTTCGGCGCGGGTTGAAAGTTGGGGCGATTTTACCGCCGATACCATATCGCTGGATAGAATTGCACAATTGCGCAAGCGGGCCAGCGAAATTGTCGATGAAGTGCGCTTTAATGATGGGCCGTAATATGACACTCTTCCCGAATAATTTATTTGGGAGGAAGTCAGATGAAAATTACCGGTGGATGCTATTGTGGGGATGTGCGCTATGAAGTGGACGCAGAACCATTGGCCAAATTGCAGTGCCATTGCCGCGAATGCCAGCACATAAGCGGCGGTGGCCCGAACTTTACCATGGCCGTCTCGGACGCCAATTTTAAATATACCAAAGGCGAAGCCAGCCAATTTACCCGCGATGATATTGACGGCGCGGTCACCCGCGAATTTTGCGGCCGTTGCGCCAGCCCCTTATTGACCCGTGCGCCGGGTCTGCCCGGTGGGGTGTTGCTGAAAATCGGTTCAATGGACAAGCCGGAAGATTTTGGCAGCCCCGATGCAGCGATTTATATGGATGATAAATATGACTTCCATATTGTCGATGACAAGCTGCCGCAATTTCCCAAATTCCCGCCCATGTAGGCTTGCGACATTGGTAATGACAAAAATAAAGAAAACCCCCGGCAGTTGCCTGCCGGGGGTCAGCGCTCACGTAAGATACTAGGGGATTTTATGTGCGCGCGAACTCTGGATAGGCTTCAATGCCCAGCTCGGCTTTATCGAGCCCCATAAGTTCTGCCTCTTCGTCGATTTTAAGGCCCATCACGGCTTTCAGTACTGACCACAAAATGCCACTGGCAATCAGGGTAAAGATACCGACCGCGACCACGCCGATCGCCTGCACGCCGAAGCTCGCATCGCCATTGGTCAGCGGCACAGCCAATGTGCCCCAAATACCGCAGACAAGGTGAGCCGGAATGGCGCCAACAACATCGTCGATTTTAAACTTGTCCAGCAGCGGCACAGTCAATACGACCAGCACACCACCCAGCGCACCGATAAATACGGCGGCCGGAATTGACGGTGTCAGCGGCTCAGCGGTAATGGATACCAGGCCACCAATCGCGCCGTTCAACGCCATGGTCAAATCGATTTTCTTGTACAGAGCTTGCGAGGCCAACATCGCCGCAACAACACCGGCGGCAGCCGCCATATTGGTATTGATGAAGATGTTTGAAATCGCTGCAGCATCAGCACCTGAACCCAGTGCCAGCTGTGAGCCGCCATTAAAGCCGAACCAGCCGAGCCAAAGGATGTAAGTACCCAAAGTGGCCAAAGGCATGTTTGAACCAGGCATCGGGTTTACTTCGCCATTCGGGCCATATTTGCCTGTCCGTGCGCCAAGAATAATGGCACCGGCCAAAGCTGCCCAACCACCGGTTGAGTGGACCAAAGTAGAGCCGGCAAAGTCAGAGAAGCCCATTGCGTCGAGCCAGCCTGTACCCCACTCCCAGCTACCGACGATCGGATAGATGAAACCGGTCAGGAACAAAGTGAAGATGAGGAACGGCCACAGTTTCATGCGCTCGGCAATTGTGCCCGATACGATGGATGCAGTGGTGGCGCAAAACACCATTTGGAAATACCAGTCGGAGCCGGAGGCATAGCCGCCTGAGAAATCGGCTGCTTCAGCTGCAATGGCACTGTCATCGGCTGCCCAAACATCGAACAGTGAGCCGATATAGCCACCTTCTTCAATGCCATACATCAAATTATAGCCGACCAGCCAGTACATCAGACCG
>CBFIHY010000011.1:18716-18984 GCA_965662315.1 Alphaproteobacteria bacterium | reverse complement strand
AAAGCAGATTGCTGCCAAACAAGCCTAATCGTTAAAATTTAATTCCGCTTAGCTTAGCTGTAACTTAGCTTATGGTGCCGCGCACCGGCGCTGCCCCTGTGCGCACGCCGCCCCGCATACCGTCACGAGATGCTTTGCCGCCTTCTTTCAGGGCACCGGTATTGACGCCTTTTTCGCGTTTCTTACCTTTTTTGGCATCATCATTTTCATCAAATAATTCGGCCAGCTTGTCGGTCATGGCACCGCCCAATTGCTCGGCATCGACAAT
>CBFIHY010000011.1:0-18706 GCA_965662315.1 Alphaproteobacteria bacterium | reverse complement strand
CCGGCGATTGCGTTTCAATATCTTCAATCACATTGCGCAAATGTTTTTCCAGATAATTGCCGGCATTCACGCTCAAAGTAGAATCATCAACCGGCGCACCGTCAGAAATCACCATCAGAATGCGCCGTTGTTCGGGCCGCGCCAGCAAGCGATTATGCGCCCAAATCAACGCCTCGCCATCAATGTTTTCTTTCAGCAAGCCTTCGCGCATCATCAGACCGAGATTTTTGCGCGCCCGCCGCCACGGCGCATCAGCGCCTTTATAAATAATATGACGCAAATCATTCAACCGTCCCGGATGACCCGGCTTGCCGTTTGACATCCAAACTTCGCGTGATTGACCGCCTTTCCAGGCGCGTGTGGTAAAGCCCAAAATCTCGGTCTTCACATTGCACCGCTCCAATGTGCGGGCCAAAATATCGGCGCACATGGCAGCCACGGTTATCGGCCGCCCGCGCATGGAGCCGGAATTATCCAAAAGCAGTGTCACCACCGTATCGCGGAACGTGGTGTCGCTTTCCATTTTATAAGATAGCGGCTGCATCGGATCCATAATGATGCGCGATAGCCGCGCCGGATCGAGATAGCCTTCTTCCAAGTCAAATTCCCAAGAGCGGTTTTGCTTGGCTTGCAAGCGACGCTGCAACCGATTGGCGAGACGCGAAACAACGCCCTGCATTTGCTGTAATTGCTGGTCGAGATATTGGCGCAAACGCTCCAACTCTTCTGCGTCGCATAAATCTTCCGCTTCAATGGTCTCGTCAAATTTCGAGGTGTAAATATTATAGGCAGATTTTTCCGGATTTAGCGCACCGTCAGGCGCATAAGGCTGAGCCGCTTCGCCGGCTTCTTCGCCATCGCTCTCGCCTTCTATTTCTTCGCCTTCCATTTGCAGCGTTTGCTCATCGCCTTCTTCCATGGCGGCATCGCCGACTTCCATGTCATCAGCGGACATGCCCTCAGGGCTTTCGGCTTGGCCGCCCTCGCCGTCTTGCGGCCCGTCATCGCCATCTTGTCCGTCGCCTTCTTCACCGTCGCCATCTTCGCTTTCACCGGCGGCGTCCAGTAAGTCCAGATCGACCAGAATATCGCGGGTCAAGGCGGCAAAGGCCTGCTGGTCATCCAGCGCATCTTCCAGCCCACCCAATTTATCGCCGACGCGTTCATCAATAAAGTCGCGCCATGCCTCAACCACGCCATGGGCCCCGGCCGGCGGTTCAATGCCGGTTAATTCTTGGCGCACCATAAAGCCCAAAGCTTCGGCCAAAGGCGCCTCTTCGCGGCTCATGGCTTCGTGATAGCCAAGTTTGCGGCAGCGCGCATCATGCATGGCGTTAATATTGACGCCGATACCGGCCATGGCGCGTGTGCCCAAAGCTTCACAGCGAGCGATTTCTGCTGCATCAAAAGATGCGCGCGCATCGGTTTCGGCCGGTGCCAATTGCATTGATAAAGCGGCGTCATGATGGGCCAGCTTTAACGCAAAGCTGTCAGATTGACCGCGCACATTGCGGCGGTCTTGCGGGTCGAGGTCGCGGGCCGGTTGGGGCAGCCGCGCTTTCAAACCGGCCAGAGCCGGTTTTTCCGTGCCGAAGCTGACCGATAATTCGGCCTCTTCGGCAATCGAGCGCATGGTTTGCGTAACCGCGCGCTTAAACTCTTCGACCGGGGATTTGTCCGCCACTAGCCGTCTGCCAATACCGAAACCGCGCTATCGGGCAAATCATCGCCAAAGCAACGCTGGTAAAATTCAGCTACGGTCGGGCGTTCCAACTCATCGCATTTATTCAAGAATGTCAGCTGGAAGGCCAGCGCAATATCATTGCCAAGAATTTGCGCATTTTCGGCCCATGTCAAAACCGTCCGCGGGCTCATCACGGTGGAAATATCTCCATTGATGAAAGACGAACGGGTCAGGTCAGCAACCCGCACCATGGCAGAAATTTTCTCGCGTCCTTCTGCCCCTTCATAGCCTTCGGCTTTGGCATGCACGATATCGGTTTCTTTGTCATGCGCCAGATAATTGAGCGAGGTAACAATATTCCAACGGTCCATTTGCCCTTGGTTGATTTGCTGCGTGCCGTGATACAGCCCGCTCGTATCGCCAAGACCGATTGTATTGGTGGTGGCAAACAAGCGGAAATGCGGGTTCGGACGAATGACTTTATTTTGGTCCAATAAAGTCAGCTTACCGGCGACTTCCAACACACGTTGGATAACAAACATCACATCCGGACGACCGGCATCATATTCATCAAACACCATGGCGACCGGATTTTGCAGCGCCCAAGGCAAAATACCTTCTTGAAATTCGGTTACTTGCTTGCCGTCTTTCAACACAATCGCATCCTTGCCGACCAAATCAATACGGCTGACATGGCTGTCGAGATTAACCCGCACGCATGGCCAGTTCAGCCGTGCCGCGATTTGTTCAATATGAGTTGATTTACCGGTGCCGTGATAGCCTTGCACCATGACGCGGCGGTTATGCGCAAAACCGGCCAAAATCGCCATAGTGGTTTGTTTGTCGAACAGATAATCTTCATCAAAATCCGGCACATATTCACTGCGCTCGGAAAAAGCCGGCACGGTCATATCAAAATCAACGTCGAAAACCTCGCGGGCATTGATTTCCGTATCGGGCGCGCTTGGCATCTGGCCTTGCGTCGTGCCGCTTTCTTGTGCCGCTATACTCATTGATGTTCTCCGAAAATTATTCTGTTTGCAGGGGGTAGGGTTAGCAGAAAGCCGCGACTAACAAAAGCCGGAAGCCTTCAAATAATCATGCGCCTGAATGACGCTTTGTAGTTTGTCTTCAAAGGAACGGTCGCCACCATTGGCGTCCGGATGATATTGTTTGACCAATATTTTGAACTTTTTGCGCACATCATCAGCGCTGGCCGTATCGGGCAATTCCATCACTTCCAATGCGCGTTTTTGACCGGAGCTGGCATTGCTGCCCTTGCCGGCCGGCGTTGCATCTTTCAGACCGGCTTCGCCCATAAGTTCCAGCGGGTCTTGAAATTGCCAATCTTCAACCTTGCTGCCGCGCGCCCGTCTGGTGCCCATTGACCATGTCGGGCGATGCCCGGTTTGCGCAGCGCGGCGAAAGCTCTCGGCTTCGTCTTGTGACATGCCTTCGAAATAATTATAGCTGCGATTATATTCGCGCACATGGTCATAGCAAAAATTGCGCCGCTCATTGGTTTGCGGTCCGGCCGGTGCCGGATAATCGCCTGATTTCAGGCAATCGGGCCAGTCACAACGCGAGCCGTCTTTAACCATTTGCGCGCGTTTTTCTTCGCGCGTCGTGCGTATCATATCGAAATATTTCGAATTTAAGTTCATCAAAATACCTGCATTTTCCGCCGCGGCAGAAAGGATTGAAAATTGTTCGGCCAAGACACTCGCGCCTCTCTCTGTTACGCGATATATGTCATATGGCCGCAAACGCAAATCGCGCCGCCCTGCCATCATGTCACATGAAAGAAGGCCCGACCTGCATGAGTAAGATTTATACGATTATAGAGCAAAAACTGACAGATACCTATATGCCTGATGAATTGGTGATTACCGATGAATCGCATTTGCATGAGGGCCATAGCGGGGCCGCGCCGGGCGGTGAAACGCATTTTCGCGTCTATATGGTGGCGGCCGCGTTTGATAATGTCGGGCGGCTTGAGCGACAGCGGGGCGTATTGGCACTCTTGGCCGATGAACTCGATGGGCCGGTGCATGCTTTGGCGTTGAAATTAAAAGCCCCGCATGAAGTCGAGAGTGACGTTTAGGGTTTAATCCATTTGCGAAATGCGGATTTGCATCAGGCGGTTTTTTTGGCGGCTCATAATGCGAAAGCGCAGCCCATGAAACTCAAAAACTTGCCCGATTTCTGGGATGACCCGCGCCTCATGAATAATAAGGCCGGCGATTGAGCTGGCTTCATCATCGGGCAAAGACCAACCCATTTCACGGTTCAAGTCGCGCACGGAAAGCGCACCGGAAACTTCCAATGTGCCGCCCGGGCGGCGGCGCAGCATGGTGTCGGGGCGGTCATGCTCATCATCAATGGAGCCGACAATTTCTTCCAGAATATCTTCCATCGTCACCAAGCCCATCAGCGCCCCATATTCATCAACCACCAGGGCGAAATGCGCTTTTCTTTCACGAAACGCATTTAACTGCTCGGATAGCGAGGTGGTTTCAGGCACAAACCAAGGCGGGCTGGCAATGTTTTCAATATCAAGGCCGGCGGCGCCGACCGGACTATTGGCCAAGGCGCGCAGCAAATCCTTGGCGTGCAAAATACCGATAATGTTTTCTTGGTTTTCGCGCCATAGCGGAATGCGCGTATAGGGGCTGTCCAGCACCGCACCGACAATTTCATTGGAGGGCAGGTCGGCCTCCAACATTAAAATCGCCGAGCGGTGAATCATAATCTCTTCCAGCGTGGTATCGCCAAGGTCGAGAATGCCGCCCAGCATGTCGCGGTCGCCCTTATGCACCGCACCTTCTTGGTGATGCAGGTCAATGGCGCCGCGAATTTCTTCATGCGCCGGCACAAGAGACAGGCCGGCATTTTTGGACAGGCCGGTAAGGCGCAAAATCGTGCGCGACACAAAACTCAATATGCGGGTAATCGGGGCCAATAAAATAAGCAATATGCGCAACGGGCCGGCGGCGCGCAGCGCTGTCGCATCGGGCGATAAAATCGCATAGGTTTTCGGCAGCACTTCGGCAAAAACCACCACCATGACGGTCATCACCAAGGTCGCATAGACCACGCCGGTTTCGCCAAACGCTTCCAAAAACAGTCGCGTCGCCAAAGCCGAGGCCAAAATATTGACCAGATTATTACCCAGCAAAATCGCCGATAGCAGGCGTTCTTTTTGCTCCAGCAAAAAAATCACCCAGCGGGCGCGGCGTTTGCCTTCTTGCTGTAGGCGCAGCATTCGCGCCTTGCTGGTCGCGGTCAGTGCGGTTTCCGAACCGGAGAGAAATGCTGAAATGACAAGCAGCAGCAAAATCAGGCCGGCGGTCCATAAAAGCCCGGCAGACAGGGTCATGCGGCGTGCGCTCCTTGCGCCAATAAAAACGGCCGTAAATCCGCCTCGCTCACATCATCGGCAATAAATGTATCGCCCAAGGCGCGGGCCAAAATAAACCGCATCTTGCCGGCTTCAACTTTTTTGTCTTGGCGCATGGCAGCGATCAGTTTTTCAACCGCATAATCGCCATCGCCGACGTCTTTCATATCGGTCGGCAAACCGCAATCGGCCAAATGCGCTTTCAGCCGCGCCGCATCATCTGTCGGGCACAAATCGCGGTGATTGGAAAAAGCAAACGCCAAAACCATGCCATAAGCCACCGCTTCGCCGTGCAAAAGCGCATCGCCATAACCGCTCAAGGCTTCAAATGCATGGCCGAATGTGTGGCCGAGATTTAACAAAGCACGCTCGCCGGCTTCGCGCTCATCGCGCGCCACAATGGCGGCTTTGGCGCGGCAGCTTTCGGCCACTGCATGGGCGGTCGCTTCCGCGTCCAAGCGCACGACTTTTTGGCCGTTTTTTTCCAGCCAATCAAAAAAATCACGATTGCCAAGCGCGCCATATTTGACAATCTCAGCATAACCGGCACCGATCTCGCGCGGCGGCAATGTTTTTAAAACATCCATATCAGCCAGCACCAAATCGGGCTGGTGAAAAGCCCCGATAAGGTTTTTGCCGCGCTGTGAATTAATCGCTGTTTTGCCGCCGATGGAGCTGTCGACTTGCGCCAATAGGCTGGTCGGAATTTGAATGAAGCGCGTGCCACGCCGCAAAATCGCTGCGGCAAAGCCGGTCAAATCGCCGACCACGCCGCCGCCCAAAGCGACAATGCAATCCTTGCGCTCAATCTCTTGGCCCAATAACCAATCGGTCAGTGATGCCAATTGCGACCAGCTTTTGCTGGCTTCACCGGCCGGCACAATATAGCTGTCATGGCTGATACCGGCGCGGCTCAGTGCCGCTTGCAATGTTTTCAAATGGCTGTCAGCCAAATTGGCGTCGCTGATGATTGCCAGTTTCGGACGCGGTAAAAGCGGCGCGATATAATCAGCCGCGCGCGTCAGCACATCGGCGCCAATGACAATGTCATAGGCCCGTGCGCCAAGCTCAACTTTCACAATTTGTTCTGCGCTCATAATTTGCCTTTAGAGAAATGCGACGGCTTTGTCCAGTCACCCGCCATCATCGCTTTGCATGGCAGACAGTAAAGCGGCAATCGCTTGCTCGTGACTGCCGCCGCCAACATTGACCCGCAAATCAGCCTCGGCATAAACCGGCCCGCGCGTGGCCATTAATTCGTTCAGCTTGGCTTCGATATCTTGGCCGATAAGCAGCGGTCGTTTGCCGGGCTTTTTCTTGACCCGCGCAACCAGCTCATCGACCGGCACATCCAGCCAAATCGACAGCGCTTTTTGTTTAACAAGCGCGCGGGTTTCATCATCCACAAACGCCCCGCCGCCCAGCGCCAGTACCAAAGGCGCATCACGCAAAAGCCGTTTGATGACGCGGCGTTCGCCATCGCGAAAAGCCGCTTCGCCGTGTTTTTCAAAAATCTCGGCAATGCTCATCGCGGCGGCTTTTTCTATTTCGCTATCAGCGTCCAAAAAAGGAATATCCAAAGCCGCTGCCAGCCGCACGCCCAAAGCCGATTTACCGGCGCCCATCATGCCCAGCAGCACAATCGGGGTTTTATCCAAGCGGTCACGCAAAGCGGGTGATATTTCGGTCATGGTCATTTTGTGGTAAATCACCTAAGCCTGTAAGTCCAGAGCCTGTCACGCTGGTCGTTCGCGTATTGTTTGGGGTTACAGGCGGCAACAAGCAGGGCTGCCCCGATACTGCCTTAATGCTATAGTAAGTGAAGAATCGAAGAAGAGGAGCCCACTTATGGGATCGAAACAATCAGCGCTGGTCGTTCTTGGTCTGGCATTGGTCATTGGCGGCATTATTTTCCTGTCGCGTGCGGTCGAACCGCCGCGCCAAACGGCGGTTGATGTGTTGGACAATAGCCGCTTTGAAAACTGATTGATTGCGCGTCATGACCGCTTCATTTCCCCGTTATTTTACTTTTGCTGCGCTTGTCGCGGCGCCCGTTATGTTGGCTGCCGTTTTGGCTGCGCCGCAAGCTTTGGCGCAAAATACGTCACCGGCGGCGGGGCAAGGTTTCGGGCAAGACGGGTTTTTAATCGAAGATAGCGGTCGCTCCGGTGCGATGCGTGCGCCGCTTAATATTGTGCCGCCGGTCATGCAAAGCGCATTGGGGCAAAAACCAAATGCGCCGAAAGCGTCTGAAAAATTGGCCCCAAGGGTTGCCGCGCGGCAATCAAAACGGGCGGTACGGGCGGTAGCCGCCGCGCCCGGCTCGACCGGAGAAATTGTGCAAGTCGGCCAGCTTGGTGCATTGCAAGATGCGCCGATTGGTTTGGAAAGCGGTTTTGGCTCAGATTTATGGCGTGGCGCAAGATTGGCCTTTATTACCGGTCAAATGGCGCGCTTGCCGGAACGGATAAAAATCGCCGCTTTGCGCAATGCTGAACTGGTCTTGTATCGCAGCACGACCGCCGCGCCGGTTGGCACGGTGGACGGAACAAGCTGGTACGCGGCGCGGTTGAACCGGTTTCTGGTTTTGGGCGATACGGCTTCGGTTTTGCAATTGGAAGCTTTGGCCGGTGGCGCAGCGCAAGATGCTTATGCGGCGCGCGCGGTTGTGCTGGCCAATTTGGGTGGCGGCGATGCGGCGGCGGCCTGCGCCATAACACCGCCGACGCGCGGTACGCGCGGGTATAGCGATACATTGGCGTTTTTCATGCAGCTTTTGGTCTATTGCCAATTGCGGGTCGGCGAGTTTGAAAAAGCCGGATTGACGCTGGAATTAAATGAAAAGACGCTTGGCGAAGATAAATTTTTCCGCGAGTTGGCGTTTTTAATGTCAGCGCAAGCGCAGCCGGTTTTCGGCACACAAGCGCAGGTCGATGCGGCAAAGCAAGCGGACCAAGAGCCGCCTTTGGTCGTGCCCAGCGAAGTGACACCGATGCAATTGGCCTTGCTGCAATTGGCCGGACAAGGCTTGTCCGTCTCATTGGATAAATCGCCGCCTTATTTCATGGCTGCCTTGGCGCAAGATTATGCGCAACCGACAGCCACTCAATTGGGCGCGGCGCATTTGGCCATGCGCGCCGACAGCCTGTCCAGCGAGCGGTTTTCTCAAATGAGCCAGCTGGCTGATTTATCTTTTTTTCAAACCGTGCCGATTGCCGCGTCCGGCACTGCAACGGATGAAAATGTGCAAACCGTTTTATCGGCCAATGCCCCCGATGCCGTGTTTCTGGCTGATACGCTTTTAAAAGTTGATATGGCAGCCATTGAAGACCAGCCGATGGTGCTGGCTGATGCATTGCGCGATGCGCAAGAGCGCGGGCTGTGGTTGGATATGGTTGAGGTTTTGGAAGACCGATTAAAAGCACTGGCCACGGTGTTGGATAGTGTAAGCCTGACGGATAATCCGACCGATAAATTTGACGCCACGTTGAATAATAATTTGGACATGGGGCTGCCGGTGCCGTTTGACGCCTCGTCAAATGCGGCGGGCGGGGTTGCGGTGCCGGTAACATTGGCCGCCGCGTCGGCCAATAGCGGCACGCCGATTTTGGCCGATAGTGACCGCGCCGTTTTATTGCCCGCCTATCTGGCTTTGGATGGCGATATTGTGCCGCAAAGTTTTTTGAAAACCGCCAGCGCAGCCGGTGCAGCCGGTGCGGCGAGCGAGAATGAGGCGGCAGCGGAAACGGCTTTGCGCAGTGTCTCTGAGCGGTTGCTGGCTTATCGGCAGATAAATGATCCGGCGCTCGACCCGCTGGGTGATTTACTGGCCGGACTGGATACACCATCCGATACACCGTCTTATGCGCCCTTTGATATTTTGGGCGCTTCCGAGACGCAAGCTTCGGTGGCACAAAATTCACAAATTGACGGTTTCGCCGCGCTACCCGATGCGTCCGACACGCTGCCGGCGGATACCCGCCCGCATCCAATTTCCGATTGGCAGGCCTTTGAAGCGCAATATGAAAGCGCCAATGCCGCTTTGCAGCGTTATTTAAATCGTGAATTGGCGGTTTATCAGGGGCTTGGATTTGAAGTGGCGGCGGGTTTCCGTCCCGCTCAATTGGAGAGTGAACCGGCAACAGATACGGCAGCTTTTACGGCAGAGCAGCGTCTCAGTAAGCTGGCCGATAATAAATGGATTGGTGATTTATTGCTCGGCTTTATTGCCGATTATGCCGACCGTGCAGCCGATGAGATGAGCGAGCAGGATATCATCAAGCTGTTATCTTATTTGCGCCGCGCCGGTTTGGAGGCAACAGCCGAAGAATTGGGCGCAGAAATTTTACATCATGCGGCGGCGCGGCTTGCGATTATTGCACCGCAAAGCTTGGCCTTGCCGGCCCGTTCGGAAGCGTGGCGCTGATGAAGGCCGGCGCTCGGCTTGATTTATTTCTCGATATGATGGCGGCTGAGCGCGGGGCCAGCGCGCATACATTGGCCGCCTATCGCCGCGATTTGGAAAATCTTGCCGGGTTTTTGAGCCGACGCAAAAGCGATTTGGAAACTGCCAAAGAAGATGATTTGGACGCCTATATGGGCGATTTGAACGCGCGCGGCATGGCCGCATCAACGGCAGCGCGGCATTTATCCAGCATCAAACATTTTTATAAATTCCTGCAAGCCGAAGCGCTGCGCAAAGATAATCCGGCCGATAAATTGCGCCGTCCGAAAGCGCAACGGCCTTTGCCGAAATTATTATCCGTGGCGGAAACCGAAGCGTTGATTGCGGCGGCTTATGCGCTGCCGCAAAAAAGCGATAAGCAGGCGCATGACCGCTTGCGTGCCATTTGCTTGATTGAAGTGCTTTATGCCACCGGCTTGCGGGTATCGGAATTGGTCAGCCTGCCGGCGCGGGCGGCACAAGGCGATGCGCGTGTGTTAATGGTGCGCGGCAAGGGCGGGCGCGAGCGCATGGTGCCCTTATCGGAAACGGCCAAACAGGCTTTAACCAATTGGCGCGCAATGCTGGATGATAAGGCCGATTATCTGTTTCCCGCCGGCGACAAAGCCGGTCATTTGAGCCGGCAAAGGTTCACACAAATTCTCGAGCATTTGGCGGTGCAGTGTGGTTTGTCGGCACGGCGCGTCTCGCCGCATGTGGTGCGGCATGCATTTGCCACGCATTTGGTCGAAAACGGGGCTGATTTACGGGCCGTGCAGCATATGCTGGGGCATGCGGATATTTCGACCACGCAAATTTATACGCATGTGTTGGAAGAGCGGAAAAAGAAATTGTTGGTTGAGAGCCATCCTTTGGCACAATCGGCTTTGGCGCAGTCGGATGACGGGCAATCCTAACACTTGCCAAATTGGTCAGAAGCGGCCTAATTTCACCCGATAGGGGAACAAAATGACCCAGACTTATTTGGAATTTGAAAAACCGATTGCGGCGCTGGAAGGGCAAATTCGCGAATTGCGCGATGTCGGCGGCACGGAAGGCGTTGATTTGGTCGAAGAGATCAACAAGCTGGAAGGCAAAGTTAGTGACCAGATTGAGAAATTATATAAAAGCCTCGATCCATGGCAAAAAACGCAAGTGGCGCGGCATCCAAACCGTCCGCATTGCATGGATTATATTGACGCTTTGGTCGACGATTTTACCCCTTTGGCGGGTGATCGTTTGTTTTCGGAAGACCATGCCATCATTGCCGGTCTTGGCCGTTGGCAAGGTCAGCGCGTGGCGATTTTAGGACATGAAAAAGGCTCTGATACGCAAGCCCGTTTGAAACATAATTTCGGCATGGCACGGCCGGAAGGTTACCGCAAAGCGATACGGGTGATGGATATGGCTGAGCGTTTCGGCCTGCCTGTCGTTACTTTGGTCGATACGGCGGGTGCTTATCCGGGCATTGGCGCGGAAGAACGCGGCCAGTCGGAGGCGATTGCGCGCTGTACGGATAAATGCCTGCAATTGGGGGTGCCGTTTGTTTCGTTGATTATCGGCGAAGGCGGCTCGGGCGGGGCATTGGCCTTGGCCACGGCCAGCCGCATCCTGATGCTCGAACATTCGATTTACACAGTTGCCTCGCCGGAAGCTTGCGCGTCTATTTTATGGCGCTCTTCCGAACAAGCCAATTTGGCCGCCGAAGCGTTGAAAGTGACGGCGCAGGATTTGCAGAAGCTGGGCGTCATTGACCGGATTTTAACCGAGCCATTGGGGGGTGCGCATCGCGACCGTCAAAAAACCATGGCCGATGTCGGCCTCGCCGTGGCTGAAGAATTGGCACAAATGGCCGGACAATCATCTGATGAGTTGCGCAAAGCGCGACGTCAAAAATTCCTCGATATGGGGCGCAAAGGCATCGCCTAAAATAGAGGCATCGCCTAAAAATAGAGGCATCGCCTAAAAATAGAAGCATCGTCTAAATTTAGAGACTGCGCAGAAACGCATGCACCGCATCGGCAAATTGCGCCGGATTTTCCATGGCAGCAAAATGACCGGCGTCGGGAAACTCAGCCCAATGGGTGACATTAAAACTTTCTTCCATCATCCGGCGGGGCGGAAAGTCGAGATACGTATCTTGAAATTTGCCGATGCCGACCGGCACTTCAATTTTTTCGCCGGGCGGAATATGCGGCATTTCTTCGACATAGCCGCGATAAAACCAAATCGCTGACATGAAGCTATCGGTCATCAGATAAATCATTAAATTGGAGGCCAAAGCATGGCGCGAATAGCGCGCCAGCAAATCAGGCCGACCATTATTTTCAGGCAAATCACTCCAGCTATAAAACTTTTCCAAAATCCAAGCTGCTGCGCCGACCGGACTTTCGGCCATTGCATAGGCCAGCGTTTGCGGCTTGGTCATTTGCACTTGTAAATAAGCGCTTTCGGCTTGCATGGTCGCCAATGTGGTTTCCATCCATTTTTGCTCTTCTTCATTTTGCGGCGCGGCATTGCTTTGGATGCCATACATATTGATGTGAATGGCGGTGCAGCCTTTTCCGATATCGGGGCCCTTATTGACGCCGTGATGCAGGCCGATAAGGGAGGTGACGAGGCTGCCCCAATCGCCGCCTTGCGCGATATAATTTTCAAAGCCCAATATGTCGACCATCAGCTTGTTCCACATGGCGGCGGCGGTTAGCGCGCCAATCGGGCGTTTCGGCGCGTCAGAAAAACCATAGCCCGGCAATGACGGACAAATCACCGTCACCCCGTCTTCTGCCTTGCCGCCGTAATTTTCCGGATGCGCCAAGCGGTCAATCACATCGATAAACTCATAAACCGAACCGGGCCAGCCATGCGTCAGCAAAAGCGGTTGCTTATTGTCGCCGGAGCCGTCTTCGCGAATAAAATGAATATTCATGCCGTCAATCTCGGCGCTGTAATGGTCAAATTTATTCAACTCATCCAGCGTTGCCTGCCAGCTATATTCATCTGTCCAATAGGCGCAAAATTCCTGCAACCATTCTTGGTCCATGCCATAGGCCCATGGATTTTCATCTGCGCCCAATTGCATTTGCGGCGGCCATTTATAGTCTTTCACGCGCTGCTTAATCTCGGCTTCGCGCGCCGCATGGTTTGGTATGGTGAATGGTTTTACGCTCATGACTGTTTCCCTCTTGGCTCTCTCTTGGCGCCGCATTGGGCGCCATTTGGCAGACAGTGAAAGTCAGTTGAGCAGATTTGGCAAGGGGGTTATCGCACCGCGCCGTGGCAATGCTTAAACTTTTTGCCCGAGCCGCAAGGGCAGGGCTGGTTACGGCCGACCTTGTTAAAATCAACCGCCGCTTCGCCACCACTGCCATCGGCCGTTGGGCCAGCCATTGGGCCACTACCCGGCGCGTCAGTGCCGCCCTCTGCGGTCATCGGCACGGCCATTTCCGGCACTTCCAATTCCGGCGGGCGGGTTTCAATTTGCACACGGCTCAAATAGCGAATGACGTCTTGGCGCAAGCCGGTCAACAAATCGGAAAACAGGGTGAAGGCTTCCAGTTTAAATTCAGCCAGCGGGTCGCGCTGGCCAATGCCGCGTAAGCCGACAATTTGGCGCAAATGCTCCAGCGTTACCAAATGCTCGCGCCAATGCTGGTCGAGCGTTTGCAGCAATATTGATTTTTCAACCTGCCGAATAATATCCGGGCCAAGCTCGACAGCGCGCGCCGCCATAAAGCGGTCAGAGGCATCATATAGCCGCTCGGCAATTTCTTCGTCGGCAATACCTTCTTCGGCGGCCCATTCCTGCAATGGCAGGTCGAGGGCAAACACCTCTTGCACTTGTGTGTTCAGCCCGTCCATATCCCATTGCTCGGCATAGGCTTTCGGCGGAATATGCGCCTCGACCAATTCGTCAATCGTTTGATGGCGCATCATGGTGATGGTGTCGTCAACCGTTTCCGATTCCATAAATTCCAGACGCTGCTCAAAGACCACTTTTCTTTGGTCATTCATCACATCATCATATTTCAGGATATTTTTACGAATGTCGAAATTGCGCGCTTCGACCTTTTGCTGCGCGCGTTCCAGCGCTTTATTTATCCATGGGTGAACAATCGCTTCGCCGTCTTTCAGGCCCAAACGCTGCAGCATGGTATCCATGCGGTCAGTGCCGAAAATGCGCATTAAATCATCCTCAAGGCTGAGGAAGAAACAGGAGCGACCGGGGTCGCCCTGACGGCCCGACCGGCCTCGCAACTGATTGTCAATGCGGCGGCTTTCATGCCGCTCCGTGCCGATCACGCAAAGGCCGCCGGCGTCCAAAGCTTGCGCTTTCAGTTTTTCAACTTCGGCGGTAATGGCATCGCGTTTTTTCTCATTATCCGCCGCTTCTTGTGCAAGGCGCATATCGAGATTGCCGCCCAGCTGAATATCTGTGCCGCGACCGGCCATATTGGTGGCAATGGTCACCGCACCCGGCACACCGGCTTGGCCGATAATTTGCGCTTCTTGCTCGTGATAGCGCGCGTTCAACACATTATGTTTTATCTTTTTGGCTTTCAGCGCGGCGGCCAATGCTTCAGATTTTTCAATCGAGGTGGTGCCGACAAGCACTGGCTGGTTTTTGCTTTGGCACTCTTCCACCAGCTCAATAATCGCCGCGGTTTTTTCGGCTTCCGTGCGATAAATCGCATCATCTTCATCAAGCCGCGCAATATCCGTATTGGTCGGAATTTCGACCACATCAAGGCCGTAAATATCCATGAATTCTTCCGCTTCGGTCAGCGCCGTGCCGGTCATGCCGGACAGGGTTTCATAAAGGCGGAAATAATTTTGAAATGTAATCGATGCCAGCGTTTGGTTTTCCGGCTGAATGGCAACATTCTCTTTTGCTTCCAAGGCCTGATGCAGCCCGTCAGAATAGCGGCGGCCCTCCATCATGCGGCCGGTAAACTCATCAATGATAATCACCTGACCGGCCTCACCGGCACCGCGCACAATATAATCGCGGTCTTTTTGGAACAGAATATGCGCCCGCAAAGCATTGGTGACGTGGTGCACAATGGTGACATTTTGAATGTCATAAATCGAGCTGCCCTCTTCGAGAAAACCGTTCTCAATCAGCAATTGCTCCATATGCTCATTACCGTCATCCGACAAATTGACGGTTTTGGTTTTCTCATCCAACTCATAATCATCGGCCGTCAAATGCGGCACCAGCTTATCAATGCCGACATATAAATCCGTACGGTCTTCCAACGGGCCGGAAATGATAAGCGGCGTGCGCGCCTCATCGATTAAAATACTGTCGACCTCATCGACAATGGCAAAGCCATGGCCGCGCTGGCACATTTCGGCCCGCGCATATTTCATATTGTCGCGCAAATAATCAAAGCCAAGCTCATTATTGGTGGCATAGGTAATGTCGGCGGCATAAGCGGCTTTGCGCGCCTCATCATCCATATCATGGACAATGCAGCCAACGCTGAGCCCCAGCTTTTCATGCACGGCGCGCATCCAATCGGCATCGCGCTGCGCCAAATAATCATTCACTGTCACCACATGCACAGGCGTGCCGGACAGCGCGTTTAAATAGCACGGCAAAGTGGCGACCAGCGTTTTACCTTCACCGGTTTTCATTTCTGAAATGGCGCCCTCATGCAACACCATGCCGCCAATCATTTGCACATCATAATGACGTTGACCGAGGCTGCGGCGGGCCGCTTCGCGCACGGCGGCAAACGCCTCTTCCAAAATATCATTCAATGTTTCGCCATTGGCGAGGCGGCTTTTAAATTCGTCGGTTTTGGCTTTCAGCGCCGCATCATCCAGCTGTTCAAAATGCGCTTCCAAGCCATTGATTTTTTCCAGCCGCGCGTGATAGCTGCGCAGCTTGCGGTCATTGACCGAGCCGAATAAACGCTTAGCGATGGATGATAAACCGAGCATTACGGACCCCTTGCGAACCGACTTGTTAACCAAGCCTCAAGCTGATGTAAGGAAGCGTGGCACGCATGTCAATTGGCCCATCCATGCAGCCGACAATTGACCGGTTTTTTTGATTGAAAAGCTGACGTAAAACTCGGGTGATAAACAGAGCAAATACAGACATACGAAAACCACTTGTTTCTAACGCGCTTCGCCGCCAATATGCGGTCACAGCAGATGGGATTCTTCTATGCCAAACAAGTTAATAAATCGTTTTTTCGTGGCCGCGCTTATGCTGGCTTCCACCGGCTCGTTGATAGCAGCGGGCGGCACAGCTTACGCGCAAAATCTGCCGCAAAATACCGTCGCAACGGTAAACGGTATGGCCATTACTTATGATGATATTTCGCTGGCCGAAGATGAGCTTATCGGGCTGGTCGGGCAATTGCCTGAGCAGCAGCGTTTTGAAACCTTGGTCGGCTATATGGTCGACCGCATTTTAGCTGCCAAAGCGGCGCGCGATGCCGGGCTTGCCGATTCGCCGGAAGTTCAAAAGCGGCGCGCTTTCATGGAACAAAAAGCCCTGCAAGATGTCTATATCGGCAAATTGCTGATGGAAAAAGTCACGGATGATGAAGTGGCGGCTTATTATAAAAAGAATATCGTCAATGGGCCAAAGCAGCAGGAAGTGCGCGCGCGGCATATTTTGGTCGATAGCGAAGATGTCGCCTTGGCGGTGATTGCCGCTTTGAAAAATGGCGGTGATTTTGTGCAGCTTGCCAAAGAACGCTCAAAAGGCCCAAGCGGGGCCAGTGGCGGCGATCTCGGTTATTTTGACCGCGATGCAATGGTCGCGCCATTTGCCGAAGCCGCTTTCAAGCTGAAAAAAGGGCAGATTTCCAATCCGGTTAAAACCCAATTCGGGTGGCACGTGATTAAATTGGAAGACAAGCGTAATAAGCCGACCCCGCCATTGGAAGAGGTCAGCGGACAGATTTATCAAATCCTTATCAGCGAAGCGCGGCGCGAGATTTATGACGACATGCGCGACGGAGCGGATGTTAAATTCGTCAATATTGCACCGAGCAGCGAGTAAGTCCGGTCATGGCAGTCAAATCGGCATCTCCCGCTTCTGTCTCACCATTTGCGCCCAAAAAACTTGCCAAACCGAAAAAACTGTCCGGCGTCAAGCTGAGCAGCATGGCCAGTGGCGCGCGCTATAAAGGGCGCGATGATACGCTGCTTATTGAACTGAGCCCTGACAGCACGGCGGCCGGGGTTTTTACCCGTTCCAAAATGCCCTCAGCCGCGGTGGATTTATCGCGGCATAATTTGGCTGCCTGCAAAGGCAAAGCACGGGCCATATTGGTCAATGCCGGCAATGCCAATGCGTTTACCGGTGCCGCCGGTGCCAAAGCAGCGGCGATTTGCGCCAAAGCGGCGGCTGATAAAATCGGTTGCGCGCCGCACCAGCTTTTGGTCGCCTCGACCGGCGTGATTGGCGAGGTTTTGGAAACCGCACCTTTGTTGAAGGCAATTGAAAAAGCCGATGGCAAAGCCGATTGGCAGGCGGCCGCACGGGCGATTATGACCACCGATACATTTCCGAAATTGGCCAGCGCAACGGCCAAGTTTGGCACGCACACGATAACGCTGACCGGCATTGTCAAAGGCTCGGGCATGATTGCGCCCGATATGGCGACCATGTTGGCATTTATTTTTACCGATGCGGCATTGCCGGTCGGCATTTTGAAAAACCTGCTCAGCGCGGCCAATGCTGAAAGCTTTAATTGCGTGACGGTCGATAGCGATACCTCAACTTCTGATAGTTGTTTTTTGGTCGCGACCGGCGAAAAGAAAATCACCGGTTCGCGTCTCGCTTCGGCCAATGATAAACGCTTGGCCGGTTTCAAAAAAGCCTTGGCGGCGGTGATGCAAGATTTGGCCTTACAATTGGCCGGTGATGGCGAAGGCATTTCAAAATTAATGACCATTGAGGTGGACGGGGCTGAAAGCAATGACGCGGCGCGGCGCATCGGGCTGGCCATTGGCAATTCGCCTTTGGTGAAAACCGCGATTGCCGGTGAAGACGCCAATTGGGGCCGCATTGTTATGGCTATCGGTAAATCCGGCGAGCAGGCCGTGCGCGACAAGCTGGCTATTTCCATTGGCGGGGTGAAAGTGGCCCGCAATGGCAAAGTAGTGCCCGGCTATAAAGAAGCACCGGTGGCCAAACATATGCGTGGCAAGCAGATTTCCATAAAAGTAAATGTCGGGGTCAAATCCGGCAAAGCGGCAGGGCGCGCGCGCATTTGGGCCAGTGATTTGACCCATCAATATATTTCCATCAATGCCGATTACCGGAGCTGACATGCTGCTGGTGGTGGCCTGCGCATTGGTAGATAAAGATGGCCGCGTTTTGGTGGCTGAGCGTCCGGCCGGTAAAAATATGGCCGGCCTATGGGAGTTTCCGGGCGGCAAAGTCGAAGCCGGTGAGACGCCGGAAGGCGCGCTTATTCGTGAGTTGAAAGAAGAATTATCAATCGATGTGACGGCGGCTTGCTTGGCGCCATTAAGCTTTGCCAGCCATGCTTATGATGCGTTTCATTTGCTGATGCCGCTTTATGTATGCCGTAAATGGGATGGGCAATTGGCCCCGCGCGAAGGGCAAAACATTCAATGGAAGCGGCCACGAGATTTATTTGAGCTGGCCATGCCGCCGGCTGATAAGCCGCTGATCGCGGCTTTGCGTGACGCGCTATAAGCGTTTTCAACGCTTGCTCGGCAAGGCGCTTTCATCAAAACGTTCTATCGGCTCGCCTTCTTGATGTTTTTTTAAATGGCTATCATGCGGTGCCCATCCGGCCAAATAGCATAATTCAAATTCGGCCACTGCCTTGCCGTCTTCTTGCGTCTCATTGGCAAATTGCGCCAAAGCCGGCCCCAATACATCGCGGCGCAAAAATTGTCGTGGCCGCGCGTTCAGCACATTGGCTTCGCCCATGCCGCGCAAATCATCCAAAAGCCGATACGGATTTTGATAACGCACGCGGACAATATCACTATCTGCCACCGGCAAAGAAAAACCGGCCCGTTGCATCAATCCGGCCAAATCTTGCAAATCGGCATAGGGATGCAAATGCGGCTGCGCCCCGCCCAAAATTTGGCTTTCAGTCTCAACAAAAGCGGCTCGTAAAGCTGCCAATGTAACGCCGCCGGGCAGGGCGGCCAAAAACAAGCCATCGGGTTT
>CBFIHY010000010.1:0-19308 GCA_965662315.1 Alphaproteobacteria bacterium | reverse complement strand
TGCTGGCCTGCGCAACCTCGCCACTGCCTTGCGCCAAGGCGGCCGCTACGACAATTTCTTCGGCCGAGATTTGTGTCGATACATAGAGCGACAGCAACAGCACGGCGACGATTGGAAACAGCGACGCCAACGTAACCACGCCGAAACCGGATAAAGAGTTTTCTGAGCTTTGACCGGCTGAATTGGCAATGCCGATACCCAATGACAAAACCAATGGAACGGTTACCGGACCGGTGGTTACCGCGCCGCAATCCCACGCCAGACCCAGCACGGCGCGCAAATCATTATTTGCATAGACAATCAGTGTTAGGCTCAGTGTCAGTCCAACCGCGATATAAATCATCGGCTTTAGCGACCAGCCATAAATAAACCGCAAGGTCCCCAAAACCGCCGCCATGCCGACACCTGCGCCGACCAATAACACAAGGGGCAGCGTCCAATTATTCAATATCTCATATAGATAGGGCGCGCGGGTAACATCAACCGATGCGCCAAATGCCTGCAAAGCACCGATTGCCGGTTCGGCAAATGTGACGCCAACACCCAATATGGCAATGATCGCCAGCATCACCGGCATGCTGGCTTTGCGCGGCAGCTTATCGCCAATCAATGTGCCGAATGGCATCAGACCGACATTCAGCCCTTCCATAAACAGCGCAAGACCGACAATCACCGCACTGAGGCCAATGACCAGAGAAAACGCCGCATCAAGCGGTTGGCGTAGAATAATCAGTTGGAACAAAACCAAATATAGGGCCAGCGGTACAACCGCTTTCATTTGGTCCAATACGCGGACGCCGGAATACGGCATGACCAGCGCCATGATTTGCTCAAATGAAAGTTTCAGCCGTTTCGGTTTCAGGCTTTCCGGATTGTCTTTTTCAGGCTTCGGCGTCAGTTGATTGTAACTGATCTCCCGATGCTGAACCGCCGAAGAGCGTAGAACCGATGAATAACGCAACATTGATTTCTCCCTTGAGCCGTACTCTAACGTGAATATAACCGATTCATCAAATTATGCGCCGGTAATCATCTCAATTTGAAAGCCCATTTTATCAATAAAAGCGGCATCTTGCGCAATAAATTCAGCGATTGAGGGACGCGCGCAACAGCGGTCAAAATGCGCCCGCAATTTTGGATATTGATCGGTCGGCAAACCAAAGCCGACCATTTTCAAATTATGAAATTGGCTGAACATGGTGATATCGGCAATCGAGAACATATCGCCGGCAAGATATTCATTATCGCCCAATTGTGTCTCCAAATAAGGCAGCAGCGTTTCGCCCAGCTTGTCAAAACCGGCTTGTGCGGTTTCAATATCAGCCGGTTTGCCGGTGGCGATATTAAAGAATACAGGTCGGAAAACCCCCATGCCGATGCGCGCTGCCAATTCCGTATCGCCGACTTCCTCAAACCACAAAGCACGACCATAAGCTTCCGCCTCGCTTGGATAAAGCGCCGGTTGCGGTTGCAGCTTTTCGAAATAAGCGCAAATCGCCGAACTGTCGTTAATTGCAAAATCTTTATTATCCGGGTCGGGCAGCAATGAGGGGATACGCATAAGCGGGTTAATTCGCTCATAGCCTTCCGGCCAGCCCATCGGGCCGGCTTTCGGATCGAAATCATAATCGATACTTTTCTCAGCCGCGACAATGCGGGCTTTACGAACAAATGGCGAGAGGGGGGAACCCATTAAAAGCATCATGCTCTCCTGTTAATAAATCACCTGAATTTGCCGCGAGTGTGGACTATGCCGCGCCGCAAAGCAATGTTACGCTTGATGCAAATAGGGGGAGTTATTGTGAGTATTATCTATCAAGCCAAAAGCATTCGCACCATGAATGAGCATTTGCCGTATGCCACCCATATAGCAGTACGCGACGGGCATATTCTGGGTGTCGGCACAGCCGCCGATATTGATGGCTGGCAAAAGGCTTGGGGGCCGATGGAGATTAATCAAGATTTTGGAGAACGCACGCTCCTGCCCGGCTTTATTGAAGGGCACAGCCATATGATGGAAGGGATGTTCTGGGACTATCATTATATCGGCTATTATGACCGCGAAGGCCCGGATGGCACGGTATGGCCCGGCCTCAAAAGCATTGATGAAGTGGTCGCCAAGCTGAAAGAAATTCAGGCGACACGCGAAGACAAAGACACACCACTTATCGCTTGGGGCTTTGACCCGATTTACTTTACCGATCGGCGGATGAATGCGGCCGACCTTGATAGCGTCTCGACCGAATGTCCGGTGATTGTGCTGCATGCGTCTTTGCATATTTTGAACGCCAATAATGCCGTTATGGAAGCGGCGGGTGTGAAAGGTTCTGACAATAGCGAATTCATTCGCCGAGATGATAATGGCCAGCCGACCGGCGAATTTCTTGGCCAGCTTGGCTATTATATGGCAATGCGGACGACCGGCATGAATCTGCTGGCGATTGCCTCTTCGCCGGAAACGCTTGTTAATTTTTCCAATGTCGCCCGACAGACCGGTGTCACCACCGCCACTGACTTGGTCAATCCGATGCCTGCCGGAAGCGAAAAAGCCATGCGTGAGGCGGTCGATGCAGACAGCTTCCCGATGCGTCTGGTTGTGGCTTTTCAAGGCAATAGTATGGAGCCGGATGAAAGCGTGGCGCGGGTGCAAGAATTGCAAAACAGCAATAGCGATAAGCTGCGTTTCTCCTTGGTGAAAATGGTTGCTGACGGGTCCATTCAAGGGTTCAGCGCGCGGCTGAAATGGCCGCATTATTATAATGGTGCTGAAAATGGCCTCTGGTATATCGAGCCGGAGCGACTGGCTGAATATTTGAAAGCCTTCACCAAAGCCGGTATTCAAGTGCATGTGCATACCAATGGTGATGAGGCGACGGAAGTCGCGCTCGATAAAATTGATGAAGTGCTGCGCGAACACCCTTGGCCCGACCATCGCCATACAATCCAGCATTGCCAAATGGCGACGCGGGCGCATTTCAAGCGGATGAAAACACTCGGCGTCGGCGTCAATTTGTTTTCCAATCACCTGTATTATTGGGGCGACGCGCATATCAACATAACCATGGGGCCGGAACGCGCGGCGCGGCTGGATGATGCCGGCGGTGCGCTGGCTGAAGGCGTGCCTTTGGCCATTCATTCCGATGCGCCGGTGACTGCCCTCGCCCCGCTATTCACCGCATGGTGCGCGGTCAATCGCTTGTCGTCCGGTGGCGTTACTTTGGGCAATGGCACGCAAAATATCAGCGTAGAAGACGCGCTATATGCCATCACCATGGGCGCCGCTTATTCGCTGAAAATGGAAAATGAAATCGGCAGTCTGGAAGCCGGCAAGCGCGCCGACATCGCCATTTTGGCCGAAGACCCGATTGAAGTGGGCGGCGAGAAATTAAAAGACATCAGCGTTATCGGCACAATGGTCGGCGGCCATGTGCATTTAAATAAGGGGCGCGATTAATGGCTATTGCCGACCCGGTGCCGCTGACCATTATCAGTGGCTTTCTCGGTAGCGGTAAAACCAGCCTGCTCAATCATTTGCTGACGCAAACGGATGGGCGACGCATCACCGCCATGGTGAATGATTTCGGCGCTTTGAATATTGATGCCGAATTGATTGCCGCCAAACATGGCAATCAAATTGCGCTGGCCAATGGCTGCGTCTGCTGTTCAATCGGTGATGATTTAATGCGCAGCTTTATTGAGGTGATGCAGCAAACGCCCCTGCCCGACCATATTATTATTGAGGCCAGCGGCGTTGCCGAGCCGTCGCGGATTGCCGGTTTTGCGTCGGTTGACCCGCAATTGCGGCTGGATGGCATTGTCACTTTGGTCGATGCCGGCGCGCATCATCTGCATGCCAATGACCCGCATTTGGCAGATAATTATAATAAGCAAATTGAGGCGGCGCATTTATTGCTGATATCAAAACCCGACCTTGCCGATGCAGCGACACTGGCAAATTTGGAAGCGGAATTAACCGCGCAGCGGCCTGATGTGCCGATTACGCAAGTGACGCATGGCAAGCTGCCCATCGCCGTAGTGCTCGGCCTTGGCGCGCAGGCCATGCCGGATAGGCAAAACGTCACCGCCGGCACAATCGATCATGGGCTTGAGCAATGGTCGGGTCATCTGCCGCCTTTGCCGCGCGCTGCACTAATTGAAAAACTGCAAACGCTGCAGCCGCATGTGCTGCGCGCCAAGGGTGTTTTGCAAGATGATGCCGGCGCTTATGTATTGCATTTGGCCGGTGGTCGCATTTCCACCACGCCGCATGACGGCGAAGCGTCCGGCCATTTTGTTATCATTGGCAAGCCGCAAATGCCTGATGCAACGGCGTTGGAAAAACTGTTCGCGATTAATGAGGCGGCTTAATGGTCTGGGATTTACCGACAAGATTGTTTCACTGGGGATTTGTCGTCAGTATTGTCGGTGCTTATGTGAGCGGCGAACGCGGTGCCATTGAAGCGCATGAATTATTCGGCCTCGCCGCCTGCGGGCTGTTTTTATTTCGCTTGATTTGGGGCTTTGTCGGGCATGAAACCGCACGGTTCAAAAACTTCCTCAAAGGCCCGCGCCACATATTCGCCTATCTGAAAGAGATTTGGCGCCGCCAAGCGACGCCGCATGAGGGGCATAATCCGCTTGGCGCATTGGCGGTTATAGCGCTGCTGGGGCTGATGGGCGCAATGTCGGTAACCGGCCTGTGGACCGGTGATGATATTCTTTATGAAGCACCGCTGACCCCGCTCGCACCGGACTGGGCAGGCCCCATGGGCGCATGGCATCAGCGTTTGCATATTTTGGTTATTCCGCTAGTTGCTCTGCATCTCATCGCCATTTTAGCGCATCGCTTATGGCTGGGTGAAAAGCTGGTCAGCCGCATGCTCACCGGCGGCAATAAACAAGACGGCCCTATTATATTGCCCAAACGCACACAAGCAGGGCTGGCCCTGCTTGCTTTATGCGTTGGCGGCGCGCTCAGCCTGTCGCTGTTAACGCCGTCTTATTAATGCTTGATGCGATATTTGCTGTGGCAGGATTTGCAGGTCGCGCCGACAGCTTGCGCTGCGCTTTTGATTGCAGATAAATCTTCCGATTGCGCCACATAACGAAGACGATCGGAAGCAACGGCAAAGCGGTCAGCCAAATCGCGGAAATCAGAAAAGTTTTCCCAAATCGCCGGATCGGCACCAATACTGCTGCTGCCTTCAGGAAACGCGACGGGCATTTCCCGGCCCCATTCAGCCATGCGCGATGCCGCATCTTCAATGGCGCGAAAATTCTTTTTCGCCAAATGCTGCTTGAAAATCGCCTGAATATCGGCCCCGCTTTGCTTAAAGCGTTTTACCCGCGCCTCAATAATCGGGCTTTCATAGCTGCCCGGCTCATGCGCCATTGCAGGCTGAAAGCGTAACGAACCGACCAGTAATATAGCGGCAATTAAATAACGCATCATAAACCTAGTCGCGATAAGACGGGTCGAGACGGTCCAGCTTGCGCAGCAAGGCCGGCCATGCCAGCGCGTCAATACCCGGCTGGAACAATGAGGCTGACTGCTCGTCAACCGTATCAATCGCTTCTTGGCTAGGCATATGCGGCTTGGCGCTCATTGTGCGAACCTGCGTCGCGCAAGCACGCTCGAGGAAGTAAATCGCCATAAACGCCATGGCGCAATTTTCACCGACCGATAAAGTGCCGTGATTGCGCAGCAACATTGTGTGCTTTTCGCCAATATCGCGGATAAGACGCTCGCGCTCATCAAGGTCCAGTGCAACGCCTTCATAATCATGATAGGCAAGATGCGGGCGCACCAGCATGGCAAATTGTGACAAAGGCATCAGCCCGTCTTGCTGGGCTGAAACGGCAACGCCATCATCCGTGTGCAAGTGCAGCACGCATTGAGCATCCTCGCGGGCCATATGAATGGCGGAGTGAATGGTGAAACCCGCCGGATTTACGAAATACGGGCTGTCCATCACAATGTTGCCTTCAAGGTCAATCTTAACCAAGCTGGACGCGGTGATTTCTTCAAACAACATGCCATATGGGTTGATGAGGAAATGATGCTCAGGGCCCGGCACGCGAACCGAAATATGGGTAAAAATCATATCGTCCCAGCCATAATGTGCGACCAAACGATAGGTAGCGGCCAAATCTACACGCAGCTGCCATTCCTCGGCGCTGACCATATCTTTGACGCTTTTAATTTCTTCTGCTGCTGACATAACAGTTCTCCCTTAACCTTTGTCACAGGGTGGTATGAAACCCCGCTTTTGTCAATTGCCTGCGCTTAATTCTCAGCCCAAAACCTGCTGTAAAGCGGCTTGCCATAGCTGCATTTTCTCATCCCGCTTACTGCCATCCATCGTCGGCGCAAATTGCGCTTCCAATGCCCAGCTTTCGCCCAATGCATCAAGGCTGTCAAACCAACCCAATTGCAGCATCGCCAACATCGCCGCGCCCAAGGCTGTGGTTTCGGTAATGGCCGGACGGTCAATCGGGCAATCGCACAAATCAGCCAAGTTTTGACACAGCCAATCATTCGCGACCATGCCGCCATCAACCCGCAAGCGCGGTGGCACATCCATCGACGCGCTTGCCATATCATCGGCAATCGCCCGCATTAAATCAGCCGTTTGCAAAGAGACGCTTTCAAGCGCAGCGCGGGCAATATCGGCCTTGCCGCTATCGCGCGTCATATTGAAAATGGCCGCCCGCGCATCCGGTGCCCAATGCGGCGCACCAAGGCCGGTAAAGGCCGGCACCATGGTGACCGCGCTATCGGCATTGGCCGCTTCGGCCAGTGCTTGCGTTTCCGAAGCATGCTCAATCAATTGCAGCCCATCACGTAGCCATTGCACAATCGCACCGGCCATAAAAATACTGCCTTCCAAAGCGTAAGTGGTTTCGCCATTCAGCCGATAGCCAATCGTCGTCAGCAAACGATTGCTCGAAACGGCCGGCTTATCGCCGGTATTGGCCAATACAAAACAGCCCGTGCCATAGGTTGATTTAATCATCCCCGGTTTAAAGCAGGCTTGCCCGATGGTCGCCGCTTGCTGGTCGCCGGCCATGCCCAAAATCGGCAAAGCCACGCCCAAAACCGCTTCATTGGCGGTGCCGAAATCAGCTGCATTGTCTTTGACTTCCGGCATGAGAGAAGCCGACACGCCAAAAAGCTGCAGCAAATCCGCGTCCCATTGATTGTCATGAATATTATACAGGCTGGTGCGCGCTGCATTGCTGGCATCGGTGACATGCGCCGCCCCTTGCGTCAATTGCCAGACCAGCCAGCTGTCAATCGTGCCGAAAGCCAACTCTCCGGCTTCGGCTTTGGCGCGCGCGCCATCATTATTATCCAGCAGCCAACCGACTTTGCTGGCTGAGAAATACGGGTCGAGCAGCAGACCGGTTTTGGCTGTTATCATCGCCTCATGCCCGTCATCTTTCAGACGATGGCATATCTCGGCCGTGCGGCGGTCTTGCCAGACAATTGCATTGGCAATCGGCTTGCCGCTGGCGCGCTCCCATACCACTGCCGTTTCGCGCTGATTGGTGATTGCAATGGCGGCGAATTTTTCTGCCCCCAATTCGGCCAGCACATCTTGGCAACAGGCCAATGTGGTCTGCCAAATTTCCATCGCGTCATGTTCGACCCAGCCATCATCGGGGAAAATCTGTCGAAACTCGCGTTGCGCTACCGCCTTTACTTGCCCCGATTTATCAAAAGCCAAAGCCCGCGACGAGGTGGTGCCCTGGTCGATACTTAAAATATACTGTTCACTCATAACGCCTACCTTAAACCCAAGGATCGTAATCTCCGAAGCTCCAAATATGCCCTTCAGGGTCACGCACCGTAAACCCCTCGCCGCCATAATCTTGTGCCCTAAGCGGTATTAATATTTGCGCACCTGCGGCCAGCGCAGTTTCATAAGCAGCAGCGACATCTTGAATAATGATATACGCCCCTTGCGTGCTGATACCGCAGGCCTTTGGCGTATCAAAATTTTTGCCATATTCATCTTCACGCGTGCTGGACAGCATAATCATCATATCGTCGCGCACCAATTGGGCGTGGGCGATTTTTCCGCCGTCGCCTTCCACCCGCAACAGCACAGTAAAATCAAAAGCACGGTTCAGCCAATCAATCGCCTCATCGGCATCGTAATAAACCAAATTGGGAATGAGCTTCGCGCCCTGGAATTTTTGACTTTGCGGCATGGCAGCTTCCTTTCTTTTATTATCATGCTACATAATCATTGTGGTGGTTTTGAACCACTGACGCAAGACGCGATTGGACACATTGTGAGCGACGCAAAACGGAAGAAACTGGCTTTTGTAGCCAGCTCAGACGCCGCTGCCGAGGCGGCCTGCGAGCGGCTGCGCGCGCGTTATGATGGCGTTGCGCCGCAAGAGGCTGATGTGATTATTGCGCTAGGCGGTGACGGGCTGATGCTGGCCAGCCTGCATAAATATATGGATGACGGCAAAGCGATTTTTGGCATGAACCATGGATCGGTCGGTTTTTTGATGAACCGGTTTGACGAAGACGGTCTGGCTGAACGCATTGCCGACGCCAAAATGGCCGTGCTGCATCCGCTGGAAATGACCGCCATTGATAAGGATGGTGAGACCCATAAAGCCTTGGCGATTAATGAAGTGTCGCTGCTGCGGATGACCGCGCAAGCGGCCAAATTACAAATTTCAATTGATGGCAAAGTGCGGATGGAAGAGCTGACATGCGACGGCGCATTGCTGGCGACACCGGCCGGCAGCACCGCTTATAATTTATCGGCGCATGGCCCGATTTTGCCGATTAATGCCAAGCTTATGGCATTGACGCCCATCTCGGCTTTTCGTCCGCGTCGCTGGCGCGGTGCTTTATTGCCGGAAAACGCAACGGTTAATTTCACCGCTTTGGAAAATGAGAAGCGCCCGATTAGCGCGGTTGCCGACCATAGTGAAATCCGCAATGTGGTCGAGGTCAGTGTGCGCCAATCAAAAGCGCATAATTTGCTGATGCTGTTTGACCGCGACCACGGACTTGATGAACGGATTTTGGCCGAGCAATTTGTCCCGTAAGAAAGCGCGTTAAATGCCCCGCGTAATGTCTTCTTTCGGGTCGCCATAACCGGCATTATTTTGAATCCGCAAGAAAGATTTATCGCCCTCTTTTTCGACAAATGGCGTCACCGTCACCACATCGCCGCATTGCGCCAGCGCGTCATCGACGCTGCTTCGCTTGGCAAATTTTTCAATATTCATACGGGTCGGGAAAATCACCGTGCGCTTTTTGGCATCGGCATCGGCCAAAGCCTGCTTGGCGGTAATCCAAACACTGTCGACGCTTTCGCTGCCGTCATGCGCACCAATATGGTCTTGCGGCGCGCGCGCCATATAAAAATATGTGTCGAACCGCTTCGGCATCATTTCCGGCGTCACCCAATGCGCAAAAAAGGCCAGCGCATCAACGGCAAATTCCAAATTCTCAGCTTCCGCAAATTCCAACATGGTGGCGTCGCGATTATTAAAGCGATCGCGCCAGCCTTCCAATTCGGTCAACCGTGCTGCCGATACAAAATCGCTTTCGCCCTTTGTGCGGGCCAATAAAATACCGCATTCTTCAAAACTTTCGCGAATAGAAGCCAGACGCAAGGCCAGCTCTTTATCGTCAAACCCGTCCGCATCGCCGCAATGAGCGCGCAAACCGCTATCGAAATCTGCTTTATCAACTTTACCGCCGGGGAAAACCAGAGCGCCTGAAGCAAAATCAATCTCATGGTGACGCACCACCATAAACACTTCCGGCCCATCATCCGTATCGCGCAACATCATCACTGTAGCTGACGGAATCAAATTATCACTACTCATCTTGCTCTCCCTATTTGCCCCTAATTGGTGGCGAGTTTATCGGCTGGCACCCAAAAGGCAAGCAAAGCCGCCGCCAAAATAAAACCGATGGCCGATAGCGCAATCGCCTCAAAGCTGACGCCCATGTCAATCGCCAAGCCAAACAGAACCGGCGCAGCCGCCGTCGACATGATAACAATCGGCGAGGTGAGTGAGCGTATCGCGCCCAAATGCGCAGTGCCGAAAAGCTCCGGCCATAGGCCCCCGCTAACCGGTCCGGCCATGCCCAAATTAATGCCGATAAGCCCCATATAAATAAACGGCGTCAGCGCCCCAAACACATCGCCGGCAAGCAGCAATATCGCAAAAGCAATCACCAAAGGCAGCGCGGTTAACGGCAAAATGCGCAAAGCCGAATAGCGGTCAATGGTCGGGCCGGTCAATAAAGAGACAACCACTTTAGCCAGCGCATAAAGCGTAAAGGCGGCAGCCAGCGCAGCTAACGGCCAGCCGCGCGCTTCGGCCAATTGCACTTGATGGAAAAACATGCCGGTCAGAAAAAACGGTGGCGCCAAATAAAGCGGCAACACCATATAAAAGCGTCGGTCACGCAGCACATCGCCGCGGTCGGAAGAGGCATCCGCCTCACCTTTTGTCCGGCTTGTTTTTTTCGGCTCGGCACGGCTTAAAAATATCTGCACCGGCAAGGCGACAAACAGCAAAGTCGCGGCAAACACAAACCAGCTTTCTTGCCAGCCAACCAGCGCAATTAACGCCACCGCCATCAGCGGAAAGAACCCCTCAAAACTGGCATATCCCAATTGCACCAAAGAAACGGCCTGCCCGCGATTGGCTTCAAAAGACCGCCCCGCCGTCGTCATCCCGCTATGGCTCGACAGGCCTTGCCCGAAATGGCGCAGCATAAACAAAGCCAGCGCCAGCGCGATAATGTGTTGGCTAAAGCCCATAATAAGGCAACCGGCAGCCAAGCCGACCAGCACGAATGAGATGAATTTTTGCAGCGACCAGTCATCGATGAGCCGCCCCGACACGACCATCACAAAAGCACTGAGCAGGGTCATTGCCGAATAAAGCGCGCCAAAACCGGCATTCGACAAATCGAATAAGGCGCGTATCTCATTACTGTAAAGCGCGATGAAAAAGGTTTGTCCGAAATTCGACAAACCCATCATCAAAAACCCGAACAGCAGAAAACGGTAATGGGCGCGAATGAAAGAGAAATAATCCATTCGCTCGTCTTAGAGAGCAGTGCGTTAACTGGCAATCGCTTAATCGCGCAAGCCGCCTTGCGCCTTTGGAAGCGGGCATTTGAAGGCAGGCTTTTGGAAACGAGCTTTTTGGGAACGGGCTGGGGCTGTTTTACAGCCAAGTCCTTATACCGCCCCCTTTGGTAAGGCGGAAGGCAGACTAAAGCAGCAAAGCTGCCAAGCCCTTATACCGCATGTGCGATACAAAACGGCGTTGCCGGGTCGAGCGCGAGGCGCTCAGCCTCCACCGCCTCACCGCAATTGACACAATAGCCATATTCGCCTTCATCCAGCCGCTTGAGCGCCGCTTGCACCAATTGCACATCGCGACGTCGACGGCGTTGTGTTTCCGCTGCCATTGCTTGTTGTTGCATCGCATCCATGCGCGATAATCGCCCTTGTTGGGTTTGATCCAATTCAACCGGCGCGCTGTCATCGGCACTGACATTCAGCAGCTCTTCCAGCTCTTGCATTTTCGTTTGCAGCCGCTTTTTTATCTCATTATCAGTCATTGCTTATCAGTCATTGCCTTTTGGCATCCCCTCGCATTAAGTTATCGACAAAAGGGAGTTCTGACCATGCTTGAAGGCGTAAAAATCATTGAAATGGCAACCTATATCGCTGCCCCATCGGCCGGTGGCATCATGGCTGATTGGGGGGCTGACGTGATTAAAATCGAACCATTGGGCGGCTGCCCGATGCGGAAATTTTATGCCAGCGCAATGACCGATGATTATCCCGACAATCCGGTTTCCGCTTTGGACAATCGCGGCAAGCGCGCCATTGCCGTCAATACCGGCACTGAAGAAGGCCGCGATATTGTCCGCAAACTGGTTGAAGATGCTGACGTGTTTTTGACCAATGTGCGGCCCGGCCAGTTGAAAGAACAAGGCTTGGATTTCGATACGCTGTCAAAAATCAATCCGAAGCTGGTTTACGCCAGCGTCACCGGTTTCGGCTTGGAAGGCGACGAAGCCGATAAACCGGGTTTTGACACAGCCGCCTTTAATGCCAAATCCGGCTTTGGCTGGATTATGACGCCAAAAGGCGCATCCCCCGCGCCGCTGCGCACCGCCGCCGGTGACCATATTACCGGCATTGCAACCGCCAGCGGCATATTGGCAGCGCTTTTGAAAGCACAACGCACCGGCGAAGGCGAACTGGTTGAAAGCTCGCTGGTGCGCTCTGCCGCCTATGCGGTCGGTTGCGATTACGGCACTTGGTTGCGTTATGGTCGCATTGCCCGCTCCCGCCCGCGTGAGGAAGCGATTGTCGCCATCAATAATTACTACGTTACCAAAGATGATTGCTGGCTGTTCATTAACGGTCGCCCGGGCGAGCCGGATTGGCCGGATGTTGCGCGCGCCATTGGCCGCGAAGATTTAATCGAAGATGAACGTTTCGGCAGTTTGCGCGACCGCCGCCGCAATGGCGTTGAACTGATTGCCCTTATGGATGAGGCCTTCGCCCAAAAAACACTCGATGAATGGAAGCCGATATTGGATGAGGCCGGTCTTATCTGGTCGCCGGTGCAAACCTTTGAGCAGGCTTTTGAAGACCCGCAAATGCATGATGCAGGCGTGTTTGTCGATATGCCGAAAGCCGATGGCACAAGCTATAAAAACATCGCCTCACCCATTCGTTTTCGCAATGAAAGCTCAGACCCGAAAGGGCCGCTGCCGGAGATTGGCCAGCACACAATGGATATTCTGGCGCAAAACGGTTTTGATGAAGAAACCCGCCAGACCTATCTGAAAGCCGGCATTGTCGGCCAGCATGAGGATTGATTAGGCAGTCGCCGACGCCGCCTGCCGTGCGTCGCGACGGTCGAGATAGCGATAGCGCAATATCACCAGAATGAACGGCACAAATGTGCCGAGAATAACGCCATCTGCCAGCCCCATGGCACCACGACCAAGCGGGAAAATAAACAAATAGGCCAGCGGTATCATCACCACGCCATAAGCGATGAAGTGAATGAATGTCGGCGCCCATGTGTCGCCGCGCGCGCGCAACGCCATGGCCAATAAAGATTGGCCGGTATCAAAAACCAATGATAAGGCGACCCATGCAATCATCGCCGCAGCCAGATTGAACACCGCCGGATCATTGGAGAAAAACGCGCCCAATTGTTGCGCCGTGACCCACATTAAAATTCCTGCCACCACCATGACGAGGCTTTGAATGGACAGGCCAAGCCATGCCCAGCGCGACACCAACCGCATATCGCCGGCGCCATAGGCATTGCCGACACTCACCGCCGTCGCCACGCCGAAGCCCAGCCCCATCATAAAGAACACGGCAAAAACATTAATCATAATGACATGCGCCGCCACCGCCACTGTGCCAAGAAAACCGGCAAACAAAACCAGCGCGTTAAACGCTCCGTTCTCCAGCCCCATGGAAATGCCGGATGCATAGCCGATGCGGCGCAATTCCGTGCCGCCTTTCCATGTAATTTTCGGTTTGGTCAGGCCGTATTTTTTATGGTCGAGGAAAAACCAGACATAAGAGAAAATCGCAATCACCTGCATGCAGCGGACGATAAACGTCGCCCAAATTGAGCCTTCAGCACCCAATTCAGGAAATCCGGCAACGCCGTAAACCAATACGTAATTGGCGAAAATATTAATGATATTGGCGGCAATCATAATCACCATGCCGGGGCGCGGATTGCGAATACCTTCAAGGAAAAAACCGGTGGTCATATGCAAAGCGGCCAACGGCAGACTGAGGCCGGCAATAATTGAAATATGCCCGCCTTTCTCGGCCAGCACCGCGTCTTGACCGGTCAAGAGCAGCCAAAACTCACCGAAATAGCAGAACACAAAGCCGACAAGCCCAATGGCAAAACCCCATGGCAAAGCATGCCAAAGCACCTCGCCGGTTTTGTCATATTGCCCCGCCCCGAACCGATTGGAGACCAGAACCGATGTCCCCATTAACAGGCCAATCATTATCAGAATGAAAATATTACTCGGCACCATGCCAATACCGAGATAAGCCAAATGCTCTGACGCATAACGGCCAACCATCACCGTATCGGTAATGCCCAGCGTCAAAATACCGACCCGCGAAATGACCACCGGCCAAGCCAGATTGAGCAATGTCTTAATGTCTTGAGATAAGCTGTGCATGGCGGCGGCTATTCGGCCAAACCGTGACGGACAATATCCTCAAGCGCCGGACGGGCCCGCTCGCTTGGCGGCTCGCTCGGCGTGCCGATATAAATGAAACCGGCAATCTCATCGCCTGTCTCGCCACCCAATGCTTTCAGCACCGCATCTTCATAAGCCGCCGCGCCGGTTAACCATTGCGCCGCAAAGCCCATGCTTTGCGCTGCGGTCAGCAAATTCATGCAGGCAGCACCGGCCGATAAAATCATCTCACTGCGCGGAATTTTCGGATGCTCTACCGGACAAGCCAGCACCGCCACCACACAAGGCGCGCGCTCATAATGACCGGCAATCGTTTCATCATCCAATGCAGCAGCTGCAATCGCGCCCAGTTTTCCGCGCGCCTCACCTTGCAACACAATAAACCGCCAAGGGGCCAGCTTGCCATGGTCAGGCACACGCGCGCCAATGCTCAACAATGTTTCCAATTGCTGAGCGTCCGGCCCCGGGCCGGTCATATTGCGCGCCATAACCGAGCGGCGCTTTTGCAAAAAATCTACTGTCTCGGTCATGCCGTGATAGTCTCCATAAAGGCGTTTCCTGCCTTATAGCTGCGTCCCATTAAAGTCAATCAGGGTTGAAAAACAATAAACGCAAACCATGTCGGGGGACCATGCATCTGATGCGCGCTTGGATGATTTATTTACCATTATTGCTTGGCGCACCGCAGCTTGCCTTAGCCGGTGCTTGGCTGCCACCAAAAGCGGAAGGCAAGCTGATTGCCGGTCATATTGAGCAATCTCAAAAACCCGCCAATGTAATTAATTTTCAGCACAGTGAGATTTATCAATCGCTGCTCATGGAATATGGGCTGAACGACAAATTGGGCGTGGCGATAAAAGGCGGCCGGCAAGAAACAAAACTGCCGCAAGGCCGACGCGAAAATTCCGATAGTCGCCTCGGCTTGCTGATTGATGCGCCACGTTTGGCAACCGGCCTGCTGCCGCCATTTAGCTTTCGCCTCGCCAAGGCAATCCTGCCGGTGAACAATATGAAACGCGAAAAACGCGCCGTGATGACCCTCGGTTTTCATAATGAAAGCGACACATATTGGAGCGGGCTGGCGCTTGGCGACCGTGTTTACGCCAATCGGTTTCGACTGACGCAAGAGATTGAACTGGAGCGCATTTCCGGCAAGCAGCGCGATTGGAATAATTGGCTATATCGTTTCAGCCTTGGTTATGGCGGTGTCGATATCGGCACTGAAGCGACGCATTTTGTCGATGAGGAAAGCGGTTATCAGGCGCTGGCGCATAGCCGCTTCGTGCAACTGAAAATGCGTCATCTGCAATTGCGCCTTAAACATGGCGAACGCCGCGCGCCCATGGGCGGCTTGGCAGTTCAGAAAAATGATTATCTGTCGCTTGAAATCGAGATGAATTTCTAGTCGCGCAAATCCGGCGGTGTCGCTTCGGCCGCCAAAGCGGTCGCCGCTTCATCCAGCGCAATAACGCTTTGTTCTTTCGAACCGAGGCGGCGCATCGACACTGTGTCTTGTTCCGCTTCGCGCATGCCGACAGCCAAAATCACCGGCACTTTCGCCAGCGAATGTTCACGCACTTTATAATTAATCTTCTCATTGCGTTTATCGGCTCGCACGCGCAAACCCTGCGCTTTTAATGCCTCGACCACCTTATCGGCATAGTCATTGGCATCGGTAACAATCGGGCAAACCACCACTTGCTCAGGCGCCAACCAAAGCGGCATTTTACCGGCATAGCTTTCCAACATAATGCCAATGAACCGCTCCAGCGTGCCCAGCACAGCGCGGTGCAACATTACCGGACGGTGCTTATTGCCGTCTTCGCCAATATAAGCCGCATCCAATCGCTCCGGCAGCACAAAATCCAATTGCAGCGTGCCGCATTGCCACGTCCGGCCAATCGCGTCGCGCAAATGATATTCAATTTTCGGGCCGTAAAACGCCCCTTCGCCCGGCAGTTCTTCCCATTCAAGGCCGACCTCGCTCAGCGCATCGCGCAAGCCTTGTTCGGCGCGGTCCCATACCGCATCTTCGCCGGCACGGGTGTCAGGCCGCAGCGCCAGCTTCACCGACACATCTTCAAATCCCAGATCTTGGTAAACTTGCGTCACCAGCCCGCAAAAATCGACAGCCTCAGAAATAATCTGATCTTCGCGGCAGAAAATATGCGCGTCATCTTGCGTCATTTGCCGCACCCGCATCAGCCCATGCAGCGCGCCATGCGCCTCATTGCGGTGACAGCAGCCAAACTCGGCCATGCGTATCGGCAAGTCGCGATATGACTTAATGCCTTGCTTGAAAATCTGCACATGCGCCGGACAATTCATCGGCTTAATCGCCATCAAATCGGCATCCGCTGAAATCACCGCTTCGCCATCTTCAGCTGAGGGCACTTCATCAGGCACGACAAACATGTTTTCGCGAAACTTATCCCAATGGCCTGACTGCTCCCAAAAGCGTTTATCGAGCAGTTGCGGCGTCTTCACTTCTTCATAATCATGCGCGCTCAAACGGCGGCGAATATATTGCTCAAGCTGCTGCCAAATCGTGTAGCCCTTGGCGTGCCAAAACACGCTGCCTTGCGCTTCTTCTTGCAGATGGAACAAATCCATTTCACGGCCCAGCTTGCGGTGGTCGCGCTTTTCCGCTTCCTCCACCATATGCAGATAGGCTTTCAAATCTTTCTCGCTGCCCCAGCATGTGCCGTAAATGCGCTGCAGCATTTCATTATTACTGTCGCCGCGCCAATAAGCACCGGCCAGCTTGGTCAGCTTGAAAGCTTTGCCGAGCTTGCCGGTTGATGGCAAATGTGGGCCGCGGCACAAATCTTTCCAATCACCTTGCCGATAAACGGTAATGGTTTGCTCAGCCGGAATGGCCGAAATAATCTCTGCCTTATATTCTTCGCCAATCTCTTTGAAATGCGCCACCGCCGCGTCGCGGTTCCATTCTTCACGAATAATTTCTTCATTGCGGTCGACGATTTCCTTCATCCGTTTTTCAATCGCCTCTAAGTCATCAAGGCTGAACGGGGTCTCGCGCGCAAAATCATAATAAAAGCCGTTTTCAATCACCGGCCCGATGGTCACTTGCGTGCCCGGAAACAGCTCTTGCACTGCCTCGGCCAACACATGCGCACAATCATGGCGCAGCAAATCAACGCCGTCTTCATCGGCTGCGGTAATGACGGCGACTTCAGCATCGGCATCCACCGTACGGGCCAAATCAATCACCTCGCCATTCACTTTCCAAGCCAGTGCTTTTTTAGCCAAAGATTTTGAAATGCTCTCGGCAAAATTGACGCCGTCAATCGGGCCGTCAAATTGGCGTGTCGCGCCGTCGGGTAAAGTCAGTGTAATCATTTGTCAGTTTCTTCTTTAAGGTCACCAATGGCTTTAATCTTCCATGGTGCATACCAAGCTGCGCGATAAATCTCAACAGGCACGGGGTCAAAACCGTGCCGCGCGCCCAACGCCTCTATCGGGTGACAATGCGACAGCCGCTTCAAACTGAGCCACAAACCGGCCCACGCGCCATGCGCGCGCACCGCTTCCACCGCATATTCCGAACAAGTCGGTTGAAACCGACACCGCGGCCCTAGCACGGGCGATATGAACAAACGGTAAAAATGCACCGGCGCGAGCACAATAAAAGACAACACAAAATGTAGGGCGGCACGTATCATTTGGCTTATACTAAACGGCATCGAGAAAACTGTCGCCCTAAGAAAGGAAACAAAATGACGTTTTGGAATTGGATTGAATCGCGTGTCGCGCGGATGAATGCGCTGGATATTGCTTTGCTGAAAATCTGTGTGCTGGCTTTTGGCCTGATGGTCGCCAAATTATGGCCGCCGCTTCTGACCCCCGATTGGAAGGTCTTTGGCGCGATTTTCATCATCACTTACATTCCACTGGCGGTGAAGCTGTTAATCCGTAAAGATTAATATATGGACACGCTGGAATATGAGTTTGAGGGCGAAGTCTGGCTATGGTCGGGCAAGAAGACCGATTGGTGGTTTGTCACCATGCCGCAAGAGATGAGCGACCATGCGCAGCATTTTACCAAACATGTGCAGCGCGGCTTCAAATCGCTGAAAGTCAATGCGCGCATTGGCAATAGCGAATGGCAGACCTCCATGTTTCCATCGAAAGAACGCAAAAGCTATCTCCTGCCCATCAAAAAAGCCATCCGCGACGCCGAGGGCGTGGAAGTCGGCAAATCCAAAACGGTGAAGGTAACCGTGTTGGGGCTTTAAACCCCCAATTGCCTCAAACAATCTTCGACAGCGTCGAAAGTTAAAAGCGTTGAGGCGTGGCGGTTTTTATACTCGCGCACCGGTTCCAAAACTTCGAGGTCAGACCATTTGGCGCCGCGTTCAGAATCTTGCGGCGGGGCACCGTTTTGCTTCAGCATAGCGCGCATAGCCGCGCCGACATCGCGCAATTCTTGCGGGCTGCAGCCGATAATTTCACGCGCCATAACCGAGCTGGAGGCTTGGCCCAAGGCGCAGGCTTCCACTTCATGCGCGAAGGCGGCAATTGTTCCGTCTTCGCCGAGGCTCAATTCAACATGCACTTTGGAGCCGCATAGCCGCGATTGCGCATCGGCTTTGGCCGCAGCATTTTCCAGCCGACCGATATGCGGAATTTCTGCCGCCAGCTTCAAAATCCGCTGATTGTAAAGTTCGTTCATCATGATTTTGGCATCATTTTGCAAGTTTCCAAATCGTGCCGTCAGCCGTGTCTTCTATCGTCACGCCCATCGCCGTCAGCTTGTCACGCGCCGCATCTGCTGCCGCGTAATCTTTATCGGCCCGTGCTTGCGCGCGCGCGGCAATCAGCGCTTCCACCGCCACCGCGTCAATATCATTGGCATCGGCGTTTTGCGCGGCAAACCAGTCTTCAGGGTTTTGTTCCAGCAGCCCCATTAAACGACCCGCCGCCAGCAGCGCAGCCTTGCCCTCAGGCGTATCAGCGCGTTTGGCCAGCGCAAATAATTCAGCCAAAGCTTTCGGCGTGTTCAAATCATCGCA
>CBFIHY010000009.1:0-19811 GCA_965662315.1 Alphaproteobacteria bacterium | reverse complement strand
AACCGCACTTCGTGATGCGGCGTCTGTTGCCGGTCTGCTGATTACCACCGAAGCCATGGTTGCCGATAAGCCGGAACCTGCCGGTGCTGCTGCACCTGCCATGCCGGATATGGGTGGTATGGGCGGTATGGGCGGCATGATGTAAGCCGACCACACTTTATTGTTTTTAAGGGCTGCCCTGCGGGGCGGCCCTTTTTTTATGCACAATAATCACTACATCTAAATGGCTAGTAAAAGACTGCGAGTTTTGCTAGCTTGCGCGCGCCCGTGACAGGCACATGGTTGCGGGTCAAAAGAAAAATAATAACGGGACGCCGATAAACCGCGTAGCCATTAACCGAAAAATAAGGGTCAGCCCCTAGGCTGGTGACACTCGGTTGTGTTCCGTCAAGGAGGATAGAGTGTATCCGCTTTACCTATTTCCGGCTGTTTTACTGGTCGGTACATTTTTAAATCATGCTGCGGCGCAAGAAGCGCCGCCGGTACCCGATATTTTGCCGCCTGCGGCTGCGCTAAGTGCTGAAGACACGCCGCCGCCGCCGATTGCTGCGCCGTTGCAATCGGTTGAGGTGACGCCGCCGCATTTGGTCGAATTGCAGCAAAAGCTGCGCGACCACCCCGGTCAAAGACGCGCAGAGCAGCGCGTCTGCGAAGCGCAATGGGGCATCATGCTGGGCAAGTCGAATTATTATCCAAAGCTCAATGCAACCCTTTCGGGCGGCTCCAAATGGATTGACCAAACCACGCGGGCCGATGAGTTTGGCGGCTCCAATTCGCCCGAATATGATGGCGAGGGGCTGAACGCGACCCTGACTTTGCGCCAGCATTTATATGATTGGGGACGCAATAAATCGGTGATTGAAGGCTATCGCCAAGACCGCTTTGTTGCCGAGCTTCAACAAGTTGAAACGCTGAATGAACAATTGGCGACGCTGTTGCGCATGGGGCTGCAATATGTGCTGCAATCCAGATTGGTGGCGCATTTTGATGATGCCAAGCAAGTGATTGACCGCGATGTGAAGTCGATGGAAGAGCGGTTTAAAGCCGGTGCGGCGCGGTTGGCGGAAATGCGTCAAGCGCGACTGGTCGGGCTGGAAGCGGAAGCGCGTCTCAGCCAAGCGGCGCGGCAACGCGATTTGGTGGCGCAAGCGATGAAAACGCAATTTGCCATCAGCCCGCAACAAGCCGAAGAAATTATTGATAGCTTTATCGCTAAGCGTCCCGATATTCCTGACCAAATTGGCGGGCTGGCCAGTCCGCAAGCGCGCCTTATTCGCCATAATATCGATAAGGTAAAAGCAGAGACGTCGCGTCTTAAAGCTGAACGCCTGCCGAATTTCACCGGCGTGGTGACAGCCCGCGGCTGGGATGTCGGGCAGAAAAATCGCTGTAATGATTTGTTGTCGAGGGGCACTCACCCTGATGCGGGAAGTTCGGTTCGCGAAGACCCCGATGGCGGTTTCAGTAATAATCCGATTATCGGTTATCGCCGCGACCAAAACTGCAACACTTATGAAATGAGCGGCGCGGTTGAGTTTTCTCTACCGCTTTATGATGGCGGCGCCAATGCGGCGCAGCGCGGTGGAGCCAGTGCACGGCGCATGGGGCTGGAGGCTGAACTGGCGGCGCATGTGCGCAGTCATGATGCCGAAAGCCGTCGCCTGCAAGACCAATTGCTGGATGAGTTGACGCAAATTGCCGAAAGCCGCCAGCGCATTGATCAATTGGAAACGCAATTGGCCTCTGAGCGGCTTTTATCAACCCGCACACGCGGCAATTTACTGAATATTTTATCGCTGGAACAACGCTTTGCCGATGAGCAAGCGCGGCTTATCGGGCTGGTATTGCGGGCCGAAGGTTCGCGCATGGATGCCTTGCAGCTTTCCGGCACGCTGGCCGACAGCCTGACCATTACCCTTGGAGAGAGTGGATGTTGACACCTGAAGAACAAAAACAACAGGCTGAAAAATCGCCCAAAGCCGAGGCCGAACAGCCCAAGCCAAATGGCGCGGCTGAACCCGGCAAGGCTGAAAAAGGCGATAATGCGCAAGAGTATATGGAGCATTGGTTTTGGGGGCCGGTGCTGGCGTGTCGGCGAATTTACGGGCAGGTGATTGCCGCTTCCGTGCTGATTAATCTGTTTGCGCTGGCCTCGTCACTTTACATTATGACGGTTTATGACCGCGTTATCCCGAATGAAGCGGTGGAAAGCCTATGGGCATTAACCTCTATCATGCTGGTGGTGATGGCGTTTGATTTCGCGATGAAACTTATTCGCGGGCAATTTGTCGATGCCGCCGGCGCGCGCATTGATAGGGTGATTTCCGAGCGCGTTTTCAATCGCATTGCGCGCAGCGATGTGACGCTGAACAAACAATCAACCGGCGCGTTGTCCAATACGGTGCGCGAATTTGAAACGCTGAAAGAAGTGCTCGGCTCAGCCAGTTTTACGGTGTTTGCCGATTTGCCTTTCGTGATTTTGTTTCTCTTCGTGCTATGGGGCATTGGTGGGCCGGTGGCTGCCGTGCCGGCGATGATTGTGCTGTTTGTTGTCGGCTTTGGCATTTTGCTGCAGCCGGTGATGCGCCGCCTCACCCTGTCGGGCATGATGCAAGGGCAAGGCAAGCAAGCGGTGATGGTGGAAATGATTTCCGGTCTGGAGACCGTCAAAACCCTGTCCGGTCTTTCCATGTTGCGCAAACGCTGGCTGCAAAGCGTTGTCAGCCAAGCCGTGGCCAATCGCAAAACCAAATTTACCAGCCAATTAACGCAAACCGTTACCCAATTGGGCCAGCAAGTCAGTCAGGTCGGGATTGTCGTTTACGGGGTTTATCTCATCACCTCGGGTGATTTAACCATGGGGCAGCTTATCGCTTGCGTGATTTTGTCGGGCCGCACCTTGGCCCCGCTCGGTCAATTAACGCAATTGCTGGGACGGATGAACCAAGCACTGGCCGCCTATCGCAATTTGGCAGAAGTGCTGGATGGCAAAACCGATGAAGAAGAACGCAGCGGTCGCTTAAAGCGCGAGAAACTGAACGGCGATATTTCTTTCCGCCATGTCAATTTTACTTATGAGGGGCAAGAAAACCCGACGCTTAATGATGTCGGCTTTGATATTCAAGCCGGCGAGCGCGTGGCGATTTTGGGTCGTATCGGTACCGGCAAAACAACAATTTTGCGGCTCTTGGCCGGATTGCATAAACCCGATGCCGGTATGGTGATGATTGATAATGCCGATGTGCGCCATATTCGACCGGAAGATTTACGCCGCAATATGTCTATTGTTTTTCAAAATCCGGTGCTGTTTTCCGGCTCCATTCGTGAAAACTTGCTGATGGGTGCGCCCGATGCCAGTGATGAAGATTTGCTGGATGCGGTGCGCGCCGCCGGGGCGGAAGGCTTTATCGGCACTTTGCCCGGCGGCTTTGATTTCCCGCTTACCGAAAGAGGCCGCGAATTATCATCCGGCATGCGGCAATCTTTGGCCATTGCGCGGGCGCTTTTGGCCAAGCCTTCAGTGCTGCTATTGGATGAGCCGACCGCCTCTTTGGATGCCGGTAGCGAGCAGGCTTTGGTCAATTCATTGGATGCAGCGACGCGCGGCATCACCACGGTTTTCGTCACCCATCGCGGCTCCATGCTGCAAATTGCCGACCGCGTCATGGTGGTTGATGGCGGTCGCATTGTCGCCAATGGGCCGCGCGATGAAGTGCTGCAAAAACTGCAATCACCGCAACAACAAGCACCCACGCAAGCCGAAACACCGGTTGCTGAATAGGAGATTACAATATGGATTGGCGTAATTTTGTTTCCCGCATGGGTGACCTTTTAAAAGCGCTGCCGCGCCGCATTTTTGAGCTGTTGAAAATCGGCTTTGCCATCATATGGCACTGGCTGGGGCGCGCCGCAAAGCTGATAAAGCTCGATATTGTCGGGCAAAAACTGGCCGCGACCAATCTCGGTCAAGCGGTCTTGCTGCGCTGGCATAAGAGCGTTGATATTTACCGCAAGCTGACCAGCCCGCCGCCCGACCCGCTGATGGCGGCGATGATGATGCAAGGCGTCGAGATTGATATTGATGAAGACCCGACCGAATTGCAGGGCAATAAGCTGTTCACCATGATTGCCGCTTTCTTTGTCATTATGTTGCTATGGGCAGCGCTCACTGAATTGGATGAGGTGGTGCGCGCCGAAGGAACGATTGTGCCGCCCAGCTCCGTGCAATTGGTACAAAACCGCTTGCCCGGCTCAGTCTCGATTATCAATGCCAAGCTTGGTGATCGGGTGGCCAAGGGCGATGTGCTTTATCGGCTGGAAGATGAAGATGTGATTGCCAATTTTGACGATAATGAAGTGACGCGCATTGCCGCTTTGGCTGCCATTTCGCGACTGACGGCGGAAGCCGATGGCGAAACCGAACTTGCTTTTCCAGATTGGATGGAAAAAAATGCACCCGATGTAGCAGCCAGCGAGCGCGGGGTTTTTGAACGTCGCCAACGCGCCTTGTCGACACGCCTGTCATCGATCAATCGGCGGATTAAAAACCTCAATGATAAAATTGAAATTTTGCAGCCATTGGTTGAAGGCGGGCATGAGGCGCGGCTGACACTGGTGGAAGCTGAAGGCGAATATAATTCGGCGCGTGATGAATATGAGGCGGTGGTGGCCAATTATCGCGCTGAAGCGGCGCGTGAACTGGCTGAGGTGAAAACCCGCGCCAATCAGGCCGGTGCGCGTGAAGACGCGTTTCGCGCCAAAGTGCGCCATGCCGATGTGCGCGCGCCGGCTGACGGCATTGTTACCGCCGTGCATGTGAAAACCGTTGGCGCGGTGGTGCAGGCCGGCACGGTACTGGCTGAGATTGTGCCCGATGAATTGGCCGTTCTCGTGCAGGCACGCATTATGAGCGAAGATATTGGCGGCATTTATCCGGGGCAAGTGGCGCAAGTTTCGCTCTCCGCCTATGACGTGTCGCGTTATGGCAATCTTGAAGGCGAGGTGCAGCGGATTGCGCAAAACACCACGCAGGAGCAAAATATGCCGCCATTTTATGAAACGCTGATTGCCATTCCAAAACCGCAATTTTCAAAAAGCGATGAAACGGTTGAGATTGTCCCCGGCATGACGGTGATGGTCGACATTATCGGGCAAAAGCGCACTGTGCTGAATTATATTATGACGCCATTAAACCGCGCCGCCGGTGTCGCGTTTCGCGAAAACTAAATCGGACGGTCGTGAGATATGCGTCTTCGGGCTTCACATGCGCGGTTGAAACGTACGCGAAATGCGCGTCGCCGCGCTGTGCAATTTATGCCGCCAGAAGATAAAGCGCACGGGCAATCAGCACCGCGCCGACGCTCAGCAAAATACGCTGCGTCCAAGTAAAAAACGTCGCATCTTGCATATTATCCAGCACCCGCTTGCCAAGTGTGGTGCCGGTAACAGACGCTATAATGGCGGCCAACAACAGCCAAATCGCCGGCCAATCATCGGGCGTGGCGGTGCTGGCCAGCCCACCATAGAAAATGATTTTTGAAATATGCCCCAGCGCTTGCGCCACCGCTTTGGTGGCCACCACTTGATGGCGGGTCAGTTCGACCCGTTGAAAAAACACATCCAATAAAGGCCCGCCGACACCGGCCAGCAAATTTGTTGCGACCACGACGGCACCGGCAAACAGGCCGATGGGTGTTTTGGTAACATCAAGCGCCAGATTTTTCGGCATCGCCCAAGCGACATAAGGCAATAGCCCCAAGCACAGCAGCACGCTAATGCGGTCCGGCGTGAAGGCGATAAATACCAAAACCGCCATGGCGGCGACATTGCCGATGAATAAATTGCGGACAATGGACCATTGAACATCTTGGCGATTGAGCCAGGCGCGATAGCCGTTTGAGGTCAGCTGAATAAGCCCGTGCAAGACCATGGCCGCCGCGACCGGCAGTAGGCTGGCCAGAACGCCCATTAATATCAAGCCGCCCAACATGCCGAATATGGAAGACAAAAAGGCCGTCGCCAAAGTGGCGATAAGGATGATGGAGATGATGAGTGCGCCCATGCGCTTAGTCTATCGCGCCGGTCAGCCGCTCGAAAGCGCGATTATTATCCGGCCCGAAAATAAATTTCGGCGTGTCGGCAATCACCGCAATGCCGCGCTGGCCCAGCGCATCGCGCATATCGCTGAACTTATCGCGCGCCAATATCATCGAACAGGCATAGCCGCTGCCATCGGCATTGGGCGTGGCCGCGTGCATTAACGCTTGCGTGACATCGACCAATTGTGCCGGTTGGCTGGGCGCATTGAATTTCAATTCCATCATTTCGGCACCGGCTTGCATGGCTGAGATTTGCGCCAATATGCGCTTGGCAGCCGCGCGGGCGGGGGCCGGCCAATCGGCTTTTAAAGAAGCGGCAAGATTGGCCTCGCTTTTTAAAATCAACCCGTCTTCCGGTATCCGCAAATCATTGGCCTTTAAGGTTGCGCCGGTCGAGGTGATATCAACAATCGCTTCTGCCGCGCCGGAATTGGGCGCCGCTTCGGTCGCCCCAAAACTGGCCACCAGTTCAAAATCAGAGACGCTGTGACGGGCGAAAAAATCTGCCGTTAAGTGCGTGTATTTGGTCGCCACGCGCAAACGCCGCCCATGGCGGGCGCGAAATTCAGCCGCCACATCGGCAAGGTCGAACATGCTTGTGACATCGACCCATTTATCAGGTATCGCGACAATCACATTGGCTTGGCCGAAACCCAGCGGCAGGCAAAGCTGCACCGCGCTTTCCATATCGGGGATTTCCTCGCGCAGCAGGTCTTCGCCGGTAATGCCCATATGCACAGAGCCTTCAGCCAGCCGTGCCGCAATATCGCCGGCGGAGACATATTCAACCAACACATTGTCGAGACCGGGCAGGGTGCCGCTATAGCCGCGCGCGCCATCGCGCTTTAATTTCAATCCGGCTTTGGTGAAAATATCCGCCGCCGCTTCTTCGAGGCGACCTTTGGAGGGAATGGCAAGAATGAGTTGGCTCATGATTTCTGCCCCTTTATTGCATCTCAATGGCGCGGTTCAGACGTTCCAACGCAATCGCGCCGCCAACGGCAGGCATGTCTTGCGCGGCGCCGAGACTGTGCAGCAAATCATCATAGCGGCCACCGGCGGCAATCGGTCGGTCGACGCCAATGGCGTAAATTTCAAATGACAGACCGGTATAATAGGCCATGCCGCGCCCGAAACCGGCCCGTAAATTATCTGCCATGGCCAAGACTTGCGGATGCACGGCTTCGCGCAAGCGGTTTTGGTCGGACAGATAGTCGATAATCTCGCCAACCGCTTTTTCCAGCGCCGGTGCGTCTTCCGCTTCTTCTTGCTTTTGTCGCAAATGCGCGTTGATTTCTGCGCCGCTGCGTCCGGCGATGACGATATTTTCGTCGACGGGGGCGGTGTTTACATCGCTACGCGTCAAGCCGCTCAAAGCAATTTTGCGAAACCCTTCGGCATTGGCGACGGTTTTCAAGCAGCGCTTCAAACGCGCTGTGGCGCGTGCGCCAAGGCCTAAAGCGTCAATAAAGGCAGTGGCCGGGCGCGGGTCGGTTACGGTCAGACGAAAGCCATCCAATCCGGCTTCATTAAGGTTGGTTTTAATGGCCTCCAATACCGCCAAATCATCATCCAAACCGCCATTGCCGCCGATAATTTCCAAGCCCAATTGCGTAAACTCTTCGGGCTGGCCGGAGCCGCGCGGTTGATAGCGAAACGCCGTGCCTTGATAGCAATAGCGCGCTTCGCCAGCGGCGCCTGAGGCGATATGCGCCAAAGCCGTCGGAATGGTCAAATCGGGGCGCAGGCAAAGCTGCTCGCCCCCCGGATCAGTGAAGGTGAATAGCCGCCGCTGCATTTCCGGCCCCATACGGTCAATAAATGGCGCGGCCGGTTGCAAAATCGGCAAAGATAGGCGGGTAAAACCGGCGGCTTCGATTTTTTGCAAGGCACTGCTTGCCGCCACCGGCGCCGGTTGATAGGGCGCCGGCTGGCTTTTGACTTGATAGCCGCCAAATACCGCATCCGCGACGTCGAGGCCACGTTCAGCGCAGATTTTGGCTAAAATGAAATGGCTACGCGCCGGAAACCCCTGTTTGCGATAATTCGATACTGATGAGGCACCGATATCCAGCATATCCGCGACGCTATTTGTGCCGCCCAACGCGTCAATCACATCGCTGGCTGAGGAAAGGCGGCGGCCCAAGAATTTTTGCGACTGTTCTTCCATAAGTCGGTTTTAGGAAGAAGATGTTTCAAAGTCAATAAAAATGAACTCTGAATGAAATGATTTTATAAAAATGTAATTTAATTTATCAAAAATAAGGCGATTAAATCAAAAGAATTCATAAATTATGAAAATATTTTCTGAATTTCGGTGATTAAGTCGCTGCGTTTGACCTGTTTTTGCGCGTGTTCAGAGGCGCGCCATTCGGCATTATCTTCAATTTCGGCCGATTTTTCCGCGCCAAGCTGCAAATCTTTCACTGTCACAACACCGGCAGCGCGTTCATCTTCGCCTTCAATCACCACCAGCCGTGCGCCGCGAGCATCGGCATAACGCAACTGCGCTTTCATCGCGCTGTCGCCCATATACATTTCGGCGCGAATGCCTGCAGCACGCAATTCATTGACCAGAGCCATGAGTTCCGGCCGCGTTTCCTTATCCATCACCGTGACCACGGTTAACGGTGCCGGTTGCGCCGCTTCGCCTTTGCCCAGCAGAGTAAGCGCCGCCGCCAGGCGCGAGACGCCAATGGAAATGCCGGTGGCGGGGATTTCAATGCCTTTAAAGCGTTTGACCAAATCATCATAACGGCCACCGCCGCCGACCGAGCCAAAGCGAGCCAATTCGCCGCTTTCATCTTCAGCTTCAAACGTCAGTTCAATTTCATAAACCGGGCCGGTGTAATAGCCGAGGCCGCGCACCACGGAAGGGTCGATGGCAAGCCGGTCAGCATCATAACCAAGCTTGGTAAAAATCGCCGCCATATCGACCAGCTCGTCCAGTCCTTGCTTGCCGGTTTCGGTATCACCGACCAATGCGGCCATGTCTTTTAATGCGCTTGTGCGGTCATCAGCACTTATTGAGACCATTTGCGCGACTTTCTCAATTTGCGCCGCATCAAGGCCGGCACCTTTGGTGAAGTCGCCGCTTTCATCTTTGCGGCCCTCGCCCAATAATGCTTTCACACCATCGAGACCGAGCCGGTCATATTTATCCATGGCGCGCAAAATGGTCAGGCGACGGCTTTCAAAATCTTCTGCTTGCAGGTCAAGCCCGATGGCCTCAAGAAGCCCGTCCATAATTTTGCGATTATTGATCCGCACCAGATAATCGCCGCGTTGAATGCCCAAAGCCTCCATACAATCGGCAGCCATCATGCAAATTTCAGCGTCTGCCGCCTGATTGCCGGCACCGACCGTGTCGGCATCGATTTGCATAAATTGGCGATACCGCCCCGGCCCCGGCTTTTCATTGCGCCAAACAGGGCCGAATTGATAGCGGCGCAGCGGTTTCGGCAAGCGGTCATAATGCTCGGCCACATGGCGGGCCAGCGGCGCGGTGAGGTCATAGCGCAGGCTCATCCATTGCCCGTCATCATCTTCCAGCGCAAACACGCCCTCATTGGGGCGGTCATCATCGGGCAAAAACTTGCCCAGCGCATCGGCATATTCAAAAGCGGATGTGTCCAAGGCCTCAAAGCCATAGGCCTCATAAACCTGCGAAATGGTTTCCAGCATATGATTCTGCAGCCGTAATTCGGCCCCCGCCATATCGCGAAAGCCACGCGGCGTGCGCGCCTTCGGCTTAAATTTCTTCTGCTTCTTGGCTTTGCGCTTCGAGAGCGGCTGGCTGTCATTATCGGTCGGGCTATCAGTCATGCGCTTTTCTTATCTCATGTCGCTCAAAAATCAAAGGGTGACAGGCCGCGCACATGCTCATCCAATCGCAAAGCACGATTGACGGAGGGCGTGGCGCGTTGGTTGCAATCGCGCCGCTCGCACAATCGGCAGTTCACGCCGATAGGTGTGTCGCCTTCATCATTTTCCAAATCAATGCCGCGTGCATAAACCAGCTTATCGGCGTGTTTAATCTCGCAGCCCATGGCAATGGCAAATTGATTATCCGGCACACCAAAGCCGGAATTATCGCGGCTTACCGTGCGCGCCAATGAGAAATAGCGCGTCCCATCTTCCATTTGCACGGTCTGGGTAGAAATTTTGCCGGGAATACGAAACGCATCATGCACATGCCAGCGCGGGCAGGTGCCGCCAAAGCGGGCAAAGTGAAAGCCACCGGCTGAAAACCGCTTGGAAATATTGCCGGCATTATCAACCCGAATGAGAAAAAACGGAATGCCGCGCGCGCCCGGGCGTTGCAGTGTCGTTAAGCGATGGCATACTTGCTCAAAACTGGTGCCGAAGCGTCGCCCCAAAAGCGTGATGTCATAGCGATTAACCTCTGCGGTTTTTAAAAACGCGTCATAGGGCATCAGCACAGCGGCGGCGAAATAATTGGCCAAAGAAATACGCGCCACCGTGCGCGCTTCATCGCTTTCCATACCGGCATTGACGATAATGTCATCAATCGCCGGCATTTGTTCAAAATAGGCCAGCTGGTAAGCCAGCTGAAAAGAGCGACCCGGTTGGTCAAGCAGCTCGGACAGAAAAATCGTCTGCCGATGCCGGTCATAGCGGCGCAGCGTATTGTCCATCACTTCAATCGGCGCGATGCGGGTCTTGACTTTGTGAAGCTCTTCAAGCCGCGTGCGCAAAGCCAGATACGGCTCATCATGTCCGGCCACGGCTTGCTCATGCACGTCTTCCGCCGCCTCATCAAGAGTGGAGAAATAATTATTTTGCGCGGCAATGAAATCGCGCACTTCATCCAAGGCCATCACATTAGTGCCGCTATCAACCGCATCGCCACCGGCCAATTGCTCGACCAAAAGCGCGTTGGACGCACGGCTTTGCAATAATATTTGGTAAAGCCGCGCCACCGCATCGGCCGCGGCCGGGCTGGCCGCCGCCATATCTTGCAATTCGGCCCGCGACAGGGCGGTGTCACGAAACATCGGATCTGAAAACACTTCGTGTAATTGGGTTTGCGCACGCGCTTCTTCATCACCGGCCAAGCCGCGCGGGTCAATATCGAACACTTCTACCAATTGCAGCAAAATTTGCGCCGATATCGGTCTTTGGTCACGCTCAATCAGATTGAGATAGCTGGTCGAAATGCCAAGCGACTCGGCCATGGCGGCTTGCGTCAGGCGTTGCTCGCGGCGCAAGCGGCGCACCCGCGCGCCGGCAAACAGCTTTCGCTCAACCAATTTGCCGGACAGTTTACCGGTTATTTTTTCAGATTCAGCCACGGCCTATCCCATATAAAACAGATAATATTTTCAACCCTTTAAGCTCGGTTTGACAATAAAAAGTTTACAACGTTTACATATATAACAAAAAAATCGTCAAAAGTTGTAAATTTTTTTACTTTAATATTTTCAATAGCTTAAGATTCACTCGACATAGGCCTGTCATCTGTGTATGTCCTCGTCATCCGTAACTCCCGCAAAGGATTTTGTGATGACGAAATACACAGAGCTTGTGGCCCAAAAGGCTGAGCAAATTAAAAAAGGTGGTTCTGCATGGGCTGCCATTAACCCTGAATATGCAGCCCGTATGGAACTGCAAAACCGTTTTAAAACCGGTCTGGATGTTGCCCGTTACACGGCTGACATTATGCGTAAAGACATGGCTGATTATGACGGCGATAGCAGCAAATACACCCAGTCTTTGGGTTGCTGGCACGGTTTTACCGCCCAACAAATGATGATGGCGGTTAAGCGTCACCGCAAAACAACCGATAAATCTTATGTTTATTTGTCCGGTTGGATGGTTGCTGCGCTGCGTTCCGATTTCGGCCCATTGCCTGACCAATCGATGCACGAGAAAACCGCCGTGTCCGGTTTGATTGAAGAAATTTATACCTTCCTGCGTCAAGCCGATGCGCGCGAATTGCGTCATCTGTTTGTCGATCTGGACGAAGCGCGCGCCAATGGCGGCGATGTCGATGCGGCACTGGCTGCGATTGATAATCACGAAACACATGTGGTGCCGATTATTGCTGATATCGATGCCGGTTTCGGTAATGAAGAAGCAACTTACTTGCTGGCGAAGCAAATGATTGAAGCCGGTGCTTGCTGCATTCAGATTGAAAACCAAGTATCTGACGCCAAGCAGTGCGGTCACCAAGACGGTAAAGTTACCGTGCCGCATGAAGACTTCTTGTCAAAAATCAACGCCGTGCGTTACGCCTTCCTCGAATTGGGCGTCGAAAATGGTGTGATTGTAGCGCGTACCGATAGCCTCGGTGCCGGTCTGACACAAAAAATTCCGGTATCTCAAGAGCCGGGCGATTTGGCTGACCAGTATAATTCCTTCCTGCAATTGGAAGAAGTTTCTGACCTGTCAGGCATCAAGCAAGGCGACCAAGTGGTCACACAAGGCGGCAAAACCTATAAGCCGGTTCGCCTGCCAAACGGTCTATATGCATTTAAAGACGGCACCGGCGAAGACCGCTGCGTGCTGGACTGCATCACCGCATTGCAAAACGGTGCCGACTTGTTGTGGATTGAAACCGAGAAGCCGCATGTTGCGCAAATCGGTGGCATGGTCAGCCGTATTCGTGAAGTCATTCCGAATGCCAAGCTGGTTTACAACAACTCACCGAGCTTTAACTGGACGCTGAATTTCCGCAACCAAGTGCATGGCGAGTGGGTTGCTGCCGGTAAAGACGTGTCGGCTTATCCGGACCCGGCCTCAGAGCCGCAAGGCCTGATGGACACCAAGTTCGACGATAGCGAGCTGGCCGTTGAAGCCGATAAGCTGGTACAAAGCTTCCAAGCTGATGGTGCCCGCGAAGCCGGTATCTTCCACCACCTCATCACCCTGCCGACCTATCACGATACGGCCTTGGGCACAGATATTCTGTCTGAAGGCTATTTCGGTGATTTGGGCATGCTGGCTTATGTGCGTGACGTGCAGCGGAAAGAAATCCGCCGTGGCATGGCATCGGTTAAGCACCAAGACTTGGCCGGTTCAAACATTGGTGACGACCATAAAGAATATTTCTCCGGTGACATGGCCCTGCTGGCCTCCGGTGAAGACAACACAATGAACCAGTTCTAATCCGGTTCTTTCTATGCGAGGGGCTTTGCGGTATTGCCGCAAGGCCCCTTTTTCTGTTCGCGGGTTTTCGAGGCACTGATGACTGATACGCATTATATGACAACCGATCTATCGGATGCGCATGACGGTTTGCGCTATTTGGCACCGGGCTATCAAGACTTTGGCGGCAAGATACGCTTTCACGGACAAGCCAAAACATTGCTGACATTTGAAGACAACACCAAAGTTCGGGCGGCAGTCGAGCAAGCCGGTGAAGGCCGCGTATTGGTGGTCGATGGCGGCGGCTCGATGAATTGCGCCCTTTTTGGCGGCAATCTCGCCAAGCTGGCAGCCGATAATGGCTGGGCCGGTATTATTATTCATGGCTGCGTGCGCGACCGCGCCGAATTGGCAGCCGAAGCGGTCGGCATTAAGGCGCTGGCCAGCCATCCGAAAAAAAGCCAAAAGCGCGACCTCGGCACTTATGATGTGACGCTTAAATTTTCCGGTGTCACCGTGCATCCGGGCGATTGGATTTATGCTGATGAGGACGGGGTGCTAATTTCAGCGAAGCCGCTTGCTTAAAAACTCTATTCTAAAAACTCTATTCTAAAAGCCTTGCGATAAACCGCCCATGCGACCGGCGACGCTTTGAAATTCACTGACCATGTCGCTGATAATCTCAGCCACCGGTTTTACTTCATCGATAAGACCGGCGGTCTGACCGGCGAGGCCGACCGAGGCTTCCATATCGCCACCGAAATATAAATCCAAAATGCCTTTAAATGTATCGGGCGGCATCAGCCCTTCTTCATGAATTTTATGCGTCCGCTCGGTGCGCAAAGCGCGAATACAGGGCGAGGCTTTTTTATTCAGCACATAAGTGCCGGTGGTCGGCGCATCGAGAATGGCGTTTTTATAATTATCATGCACCGGGCTTTCGGCCGATGAAACAAAACGTGTGCCCATTTGCACCGCTTCCGCGCCCAGCGCAAAGGCCGCCGCCATGCCGTGCCCGTCGCAAATGCCACCGGCGGCAATGAGCGGCAAATCGACTGCCGCACGCACCGCTTGCAGCAGCACTAATGTTGACACTTCTTCGGGGTTTTTAAAGCCGCCGCCTTCGCCGCCTTCAACCACCAGCCCGTCAACCCCCGCTTCGGCGCAGCGAATGGCTGCTTCGACCGTCGGCACGGCGTGATAGACGGTGATACCGGCTTCTTTCAGCGGGCCAACATATTTGGCCGGAGAGCCGGCTGATGTGGTGACGAATTTGACGCCGCTCTCGCAAATCCAATTCATCATCGCATCGTCTTTTAGGAACAATATCGGCAAATTGACGCCGAACGGCGCATCCGTCAGCTCGAACATTTTTTCAATCTCGGCTTTGCAATTATCGGTCTCGCCGGAAGAGGTTTCGATAATGCCCATGCCGCCGGCATTGCAAACGGCAGAGGCCAATTGCGAGCGGGCAATCCAGCCCATCGGGGCTTGGACGATTGGATATTTGGCGCCGGTATGCGCGAGAAAACGATTGCTCATGAAAAACTCCCTTAATTAAAAAGGAGGCTAGCCAATTTGGCGGCCCTTCGAAAGGGCAAAGGCGCTAAATCAACGCGCGCGATACGAATAAAAACATGCCGAAAGCGGCCAGTAGAAACGCCGCCATATCGGCCCATTTAATCGGCGGGTCGGGTAATTCTTCCAGCAGATAAGGGCCGAATATGACCAGCGGCACGAAAATCAATAATTGCCCGACTTCTATGCCCAAATTAAAGCCCAAGAGAGCCGGTGCCAGCGCATCGGTCGGCAGGCCGATATCGACCAGTAGGCCGGCAAAACCGAAACCGTGAATAAGGCCAAAGGCAATTGTCATCATCGGCGCCCAATATTTTGTGTCATCGGCACTGTGAATAAGGCTGCCATAAGTCAGGCAAAACAGGGTCAAACCGGCCCAAACCGCCAAGCCGAAACCATGCGGCAAAATGGTGAACAGCAGCGATAGCAGGAAAAACACAGCCGCCATTATCATGCCGGTTGCGGGCATTAAGCCATTGCGGCCAAGAATACGTTCCGCCGCGACCAGTAAAATCGAAAAGCCGATAAGTGCCTCAACCACCGACGCGTCGGCTTTTACCAGCCCCAAAACCGCCAGCGCCAATGTGATGGAATGACCAAGCGTGAAACCGGTTATCAGCCATAATGTTTCGCCTCGCGAGCGGCCGATAAGCAGCAGGCAAAAGACGAAAGCCAAATGGTCAATGCCGGATAATATATGTTCGACGCCGAGCCGGAAATGGCTGTTCATCGCATCACCGAATTTGGTGGCGCGGGCAATTTTACCCTCCGCGCCCGGCGCAATCATATGGCTGCGCTGGGTGGCGGTGAATAAAATTTCAATCGCCTCTTCATTGGGGCTGGCTGAAAGCGACAGGCGGGCAAAATGCACATGACTGCGCGCCAGATTGAAAAACGCATTGTTTTGAATCTCAATGGTCGATTCATTATTGAAGCAGCGATAGCGTCCGGTGACCCGAATATAGCCATTATGCGCTGCGCTTTTGGTGAAGCCACGCTCCAATTGGCATGGCGTGTTAATTTGAACAAGCCGTAAATATTTCTCAACATGCATGGCCAGCGCATGGCTTAAATCGCGTGCCGGTGCGATTTCCGGCAACAGGGTGACATCACGCGCCGGTGCGGTGAAGCTGATGGTCAGGCGTTCGCCATCCCAAATCCAATCAGAAAAACTGAGGCTTTTATTATGCGCCTCTATGGGTGCGGTCAAAGCCGCGAACACAAACAAAAACGCAAGACCCAAGCGGCGCATCATCAAAGCCTAATTTTGCGGCGCCGCGGGCGCATCGGGGGCCAGCACAATATCGGCACGGGCGCGCAACCAATCGAGATAATCGCGCAAAGCAGCATCATCATTGGCACGGCGGACGGCGTCGATAATCTGCGGCCGAATTTCTGAAAAAGCCGGTGCGCGGCCCGGCTGATTGCGGATGATTTTCAAAAAATGCCACCCGGTCGGCCCGGCCAGCGCATCTGAAATCGACCCTTTCGGCAAGCGCGAGGCAGCCTCGGTTAAATCCGGCCCTAAATAATCTTTCATTTTTGCCGGTGTCAGCATGACGCGCGGCAGGGGCGGCAATATTTCTGTGCCATAAAGCGCCGCCACGGCTTGAAAATCATCGCCTTTACGCAATGCATTTCTCACCGCATCCAGCTTTTCAATTTCGGCCGGCTTATTCTCGCCTTCTTCATAAGGGATAAAAATTTGCGCCACTTGCAGACGCGAGGCCGGCGCAAAGCGCTGCTTGTTTTCTTCGTAAAAAGTTTTCAGCGCATTATCGCTAAGCGCATCCGAGCCTTGCTGCGCCAAAACAAATTCAATGACTGCAATCGCCACTGCTTTTCTAACCGTTGCATCGCCGTCCAACAGGCCGATTTCCAAGCCGCGTTGCACCAGCAATTCTTCTTCAATCAGCCGGTCAAGCACCAGCGCCTTATCGCCTTGTGTCGGCGCTTTGCTTTTATCGGCCAATAAAGCTTGATACGCGGCGGCAAATTCAGTGCGGTCAATATGCCGATTATTGATTTTGGCAATTGCACCGGCTTCCGATAAAACCGCACGGTCGCTTGGAGCAGCGCCAAGCAAGGCGATGACCAAACCCAAAAGTGCGGCCGCCGCCAGCCCTCTTTTGGTAAGCTTTTCATATGCTTCGGAAGATTTCTCACTACTCATGGCGGCTAATCTATACGGATGATTTTTTTGTGCAAGTTATCCGTTAGATGAGCATCCGACTGTGGCCTATGCGACCTATGTGACATAGGCTGCTAGAATAATGTGAGATTCGCGCCAACCGAAAGAAACGATGGAAGATATGTTTCAGCAAGATTTAAGCCGTGCTTTGACAAGTGACAGCCAATCGGCTTTTGAGCAAATGGTCGATAGGCTGACGTCGGCGCATCAGCAATATCAAGCGGCGCCGCTACCGCATATGCAATTGCCGCATAAGACCGATGACATTGCCGCGATGCAAGAACTGGCGGATCAATTAGGGGATGGCGCGGCGCGGATATTTATTCTCGGCACCGGCGGCTCCAGCCTTGGGGCGCAAGTATTGGCGCAAATATATGGCGAGTTGACGCTTGCCGGTAAAATATCAGCGCCAATGGCCGGCAAAATGCACCGCCCTGATTTGCTGTTTGTCGATAATCTCGACGCCGAAACCTATGCCAGATTATTGGAAGAAGATTTAAGCGCAGCGCGGTTTTTAATCGTGTCGAAATCCGGCGGCACGGCAGAAACCATGATGCAGGCAGGTGGTGCGCTTTTGGCGCTGCAGAAATACGCTCTGTCACCGGCCGCGCATATGGCGGCGATTGCCGGATGCGGGGATAATCCTTTGCGCCGCTTGGCGGCACAGCATGGGTTTCGCGTGCTCGACCATGAAGATGAGATTGGCGGACGGTTTTCCGTGCTCAGTAATGTCGGGCTTTTGCCGGCCTTGTGGGCAGGTGGTGATGTTATGGCCATTCGTGGCGGCGCGGCCTCGGTGATGCGCGGCTTATCCGGCGCGGCAAATGAGTTTGCGCCGCTTTTGGGTGCGGCGACGCAATTGGCGCATATGCAATCCGGGCGCAATGTTTCGGTAATGATGGCCTATGCTGACCGATTGGAGCGTCTGGCCTTTTGGTATCGCCAGCTTTGGGCCGAAAGCCTTGGCAAGCAGGGGCTTGGCTCAGTGCCGGTCAATGCGCTGGGGCCGGTCGACCAACACAGTCAAATGCAGCTTTACATGGCCGGGCCGGATGACAAATTTTATACTGTGCTGACGCATCAGACAAAGGGCCAAGGGCCAAGCGTGCCGGATGATTTTGCCAAGGATAGCGGTCTGGCCGCTTTGGTCGGTCATCAAATGGGTAATCTGGTGGATGCAGAAGCGCGCGGCACAATGGATACTCTGGCTGAGGCGGGGCGGCCCGTGCGGCATATGGCATTGGAAAAAATCGATGATGAAACTTTGGGCGCGCTGCTGATGCATTTCCAATTGGAAACCATTTATGCAGCTGACGGTTTGGGCGTCGACGCGTTTGACCAACCGGCCGTCGAGGCGGGCAAGGCGCGCGCCAAGCAATATTTATCGGAAATGGTGACGCGCTAATGGCTGAAATTCGTCGCCTGCCGGAAGAAACAATCAACCGCATCGCCGCCGGTGAGGTGGTGGAGCGTCCGGCCAGCGCGGTGAAAGAACTGGTTGAAAATGCGATTGATGCGGCGGCCGGTCAAATCAATGTCAGTCTTGGCAATGGCGGCAAAAGCCTGATTTTGGTCGAAGATAATGGGCACGGCATGAGCGCCGATGCATTGGCTTTGGCGATTGAGCGGCATGCCACGTCGAAATTGCCCGAAGGCGATGGCGGCAATCGCATGTTTCGTATTGCCAGTCTCGGCTTTCGCGGCGAGGCACTGCCGAGCATTGGGGCGGTGGCGCATCTCAGCCTGACCAGCCGTGAGGCGCATAGCGACGCTGCTTATGCCATTCATGTTGATGGCGGCAAAATTTCTGCCGTGACACCGGCGGCGGGCACGCTTGGCACGCGGGTTGAAGTGCGCGACTTGTTTTATGCGACACCGGCGCGGCTGAAATTTTTGAAATCCGACCGCGCCGAAACTACGGCGGTCAGCGATATCGTGAAACGCCTCGCCATGGCGCATCCGGCCATCGGCTTTTCATTAACCAGCGACGGACGCAAAAACTTTGCCTATCCGCCGGAGCGCGGCGATGATGCGCAATTAAAGCGGCTGGGCGCGATTTTGGGCCGCGATTTTGCCGATAATGCGGTGCCGGTCATGGCCGAGCGCGAGGGGTTGCGGCTTTACGGTTTTGCCGGATTGCCGACGTTCAACCACGCAACGGCGCAAAAACAATATTTGGTGGTTAATGGCCGACCGGTGCGCGATAAATTATTGAACGGGGCTGTGCGCGGCGCTTATCAAGATTTTCTGGCCGGCAATCGGCATCCGGCGCTGGCTTTGTTCATTGATTTGCCGCCGGCGGAACTGGACGTCAATGTGCATCCGGCGAAAACCGAAGTGCGGTTTAAAGATGCCGGTCTTATTCGCTCAATGATTGTCGGTGGCTTGCGCGCCGCATTGGCCGAGGCCGGACACCGCGCTTCGACCACGGTTGCCGGTCAAACCATGGCGGCGTTTCGCCCCGGCTTTGCCAATGCTGGTGATGCGGCGCGGCAGGGTGATTTTGCCGCGCAAAATATCAATGCGCAAAATTTTCAAGCGCCCATAGACACACCGACAAGCGGCATGGCCGAAGCGGCGGCGGAATGGATGTCGACCCCACAAGCGGCGGCGGCGATGAATGACCCGGCGGCAGCCGCGTCTTTGGCGCATTTGCCCTTGGGGTTGGCGCGCGCGCAATTGCATGAAACTTATGTTTTGGCGCAAACGCATGACGGCTTTGTGATTGTCGACCAGCACGCGGCGCATGAGCGTTTGGTTTATGAGCGAATGAAAACGCAAATCGCCGAGGCCGGCATTAAGCGGCAAATTTTATTGGTGCCCGAAATTGCCGA
>CBFIHY010000008.1:0-22156 GCA_965662315.1 Alphaproteobacteria bacterium | reverse complement strand
TTTGCAGCGGGCCGAGACCGCGGCAGAGGCGATTGAAAAAACCACGGCAGAAAAATTCGATTTGATTTTATTGGATGTCGGCCTGCCCGACCAAGATGGGCGTGAGACCTGCAAAATATTGCGCAAAAATAAAATCACCGCGCCGATCATTATGCTGACCGGTGCGGTCAGTGAGGCCGATACGATTTTGGGATTGGATGCCGGTGCCAGTGATTATGTCACCAAGCCGTTTAAGTTTGGCGTCTTGCTGGCGCGCATGCGGGCGCATTTACGCAATCATGAATTGACCGAAACGGCGGAGTTGAAAATCGGCCCGTATTTATTCAAGCCGGTGGTGAAAATTTTGCAAACCGAAAGCGGCGACAAAATTCGCCTGACCGAAAAAGAAACCAATATTTTGAAATTTCTGCACCGCGCCAAAGGGGTGGCCGTGTCGCGCGATAAATTATTGGATGAGGTTTGGGGCTATAATGCGCAAGTCTCAACCCATACGCTGGAAACGCATATTTATCGGCTGCGTCGCAAAATCGAAGCAGACCCAAGTGACGCGAAATTATTATGCACCACGGAAGGCGGCTACAGCCTGCAGGCCGAATAAGCGGTTTAGCTGAACGCCGCTTCCGCCCCGTCAATTTGCGGATAGCCTTTTATATAATCTTCATGCATGCGCATGGCCCGCGCGGTTGAAATTTTCATCGCGGCAAATTGCGTCATGCCGCGCGCCAATTCACGCCCGTCGCCGGCCAATAATTGAAAGCGGCGGCGCAATTTCAAGCGTCCGTCATTTATGCTTATCCATGTGCCGATATGCACCTCTTCGCCGGCAATCGCCGCATCGCGATAATCAATTTCATGGCGGGTCACCACAAAGCCGCAATCGCGCGCTTCAAAAGCGGCAAAATCAAAGCCCAGAAATTTCGAATGTTCCCACGCCGTGCGCGCCATCCAACCGAGATAGACGACATTATTGACATGGTTAAAATCATCAATATCGCGGTCGCGCACTTTTGTGCTGAGAACATATTGCGGCGGTAAACGCCAGCCCGATAGGTGTTTCGGATCGCTATCTGAATTTTGCATGCCGCCAGATTAGCAGGCTGCCTCGCGACTTGCCAGCCGACTTGCCAGTCATGCGGCTTGGCCCTAGTGTCAGCTGTTATAAAACAGCGATAATATCGACCGGAGAGAGAAAATTATGAGTGCGACCGCTATTAATGTTGCCGAGCTGGGCACCAGCCGCGACGGCTTTGAAACAGATAGTGAAAATTGGCCGCCCAATGTTAAAGCGGCGCATGATAAGCCGTCGCCGACCTCGGCGCATTTAGGGTTGCAATTGCTGGCGGTCGACAAGCAAGGCGGCTGCGTTGAAATGGCGTTTAATGCCGGCGAGCAGCTTTGTAATAAATGGGGCGGCATTCAAGGTGGTAATGTTGCCGCCATGCTGGATGATGCAATGGCTTTTGCCATTGGGCTCAATCTTGATTGGGGGCAAATCAGCCCGACTTTGGAATTGAAAGTATCGATGCTGGCACCGGCGCGGCCGGGGCGGCTTTATGCGACCGGCCAAGTGGTAAGGCGCGGCCGCTCGGTCGGCTTTGTTGAGGGCGCGCTTTATGATGGCGAAGGGCAATTATTGGCCACCGGTTCATCAACGGCAAATTTCGTGACTTTGAAAAAGCGCGAGAAAAAATAATGGGAGATCGATATGGCGCATATGCCAATTGCTGCAGATGAAAAACTGGACGCCGTCAAAGATGAATTGGCGCTGGCCGCAGCGGTCATGGGTTTTGAAGCCAATAGCTTGAAAATCATGGCGCATCGGCCGGAAATTTTGCGCGGCTTTATGGCCCTATCGGCCTCTATTTTGGGCCCGGACGGTATTTTGCCGCCCGGTTTGCGACAAATGATTGCTTATATGGCCAGCGCTACGGCGGGCTGTAATTATTGCCAAGCGCATACCGCGCATGGCGCATTTGAGCGCGGCGTCGATGCTGAAAAAATTGAAAATATCTGGTCTTATGAAAGCAGTGAATTGTTCGGTGACGCCGAGCGCGCCGCTTTGAGCTTGGCGCAAGCCGGCGCCAGCGTGCCCAATCGCGCCACGCAAGCGCATTTCGATGCTTTGACCCCGCATTTCAATGAAGCGGAAATTTGCGAGATTGTCGGCACGATTTCATTATTCGGGTTTCTCAATCGGTGGAATGACACCATGGCGACGGCGCTGGAAGACAGCCCGCTGGCATTTGCTGAGGCCCATTTAACGCATAGTGAGTGGAAACCGGAGCGGCATAAATAGCGTATAGTTTGGCATGAGTGACGTATCATTAAATCGCGAAGGCCAATCCGGCCTGACAAGTGACCCGAAAATAAGCGGCCATAAATCGCAATGGCGGCTGCGGCAAGTGACGGATGAATTAAACGCGCGGCCGTTTCCGCGCTTTTCTTTGCCGACCGCAATCTTTCGCCTTTGCCTATCTGGCGATGAGGCGTTTGAGGGCTTGCGCGATTTGTTGCAAGAGACGCTGCCGGAGCTTGATTGGGAAGGTGGCGGCCGGCTGATGCGGACGCGCTTGGGCGATGTGCAGTTCAATATTGAGCGGCATACGGAATTTGTCTCGCTGACATTGATTGACGAAAAAGCCGAACAAGGCTCAGCCGCGCAACATTTGCCGGAAGATTGGGCGGCGAAAACGCGCGGCGAAATTGTTGTCGCAGTGGACTGCCAATGCAGCGTGCGCGGCGCGGGGCGCGACGGGTGGACCTGTGCCAGCGTTTTGGATAATGGGCTGGCTGACGTGTTTTTCGATTTTAAAGTGGCCGAAGACGGGCACACAAAAATCGCTCTGGATTTTGCCGCCGATACCGATGTGCGCGATATTGGCCGGATTGCCCTGCAAGTGATGGAAATTGAAACCTATCGCTCTTTTGCCGCTATCGGACTGCCTTTGGCGCGCGCCGCGCAAGGACAAATGACCGAAATTGCTGCCCGGGTGCCGACCGCGGCAGATCGCGTGCCGACCGCGGCAGATAGCGCAGAGACCCATGAAAGCGCGCAAAATGAAAGCGCCCGTTTTGCCGTGCTCAGCGGCCTGACCGGCGAGCTGGAAGATGTTTGGCGGCGCACGTCTTTTCGTTTTGCTGCCTGCAGCGCTTATTGGGATTTGGTGACGGCGCGTTTGGCGCAACTGAATGAAAAGGCGTTTGATAATCGCATCACTGTTGGTGGGTTTTTGGAACGCCGCTTGCAACCGGCGATTGCCACCTATAATGCCACGGAGCGGCGTCGCCATGATTTGGTCGAGCAAATTGCCGCCATGACCGGCTTGTTGCAAACCCGTATTGAACTGGATATGCAGCAGCAAAATGCCGATTTGTTGACATCATTGAACCATGCGGCGGAGCGGCAATTGCGTTTGCAGCATACGGTGGAGGGCGTCTCAACCGTCGCCATTTCTTATTATTTGGTCAATTTATTGGATGCACCGGCGGCCTATTTAATTGCTGCCGTGCCGTCGCTCGACCCGCTTATTGTGCGCATGGCTTTGGTCGCCATTGCCGTGCCTTTAGTGTGGTTGGCAATCCGCCGCTTGCTGCGCGCAACGGTCGGTCGCGATAAACGAAAATAATTTTTAAGAGAGTTTCTGGAGCGGGCGATGAGATTCGAACTCACGACCCCAACCTTGGCAAGGTTGTGCTCTACCCCTGAGCTACGCCCGCAATGCCAGAACGCCCAAGCTTATGCACCATCGCCGCTCATTTGACAAGCGTCATCTTAACAAGGGATAGTAATTGCCATGGCGGCATTTTGCCCCCTTGGAAAAACCGCGCCGCCCCCCCATTTACCATAAGAGGATGAGCGCGCTATAGCCTTAAAAACACGTGCTCCGCCGAGGCGGGGCGATGAAAAGGCAGAGGATAATATGGAACTGACACCGCAAGATATAAGCCAAACGCCGACATCAGATGCGGCCAGCATTGATGTGACGACACAAAGCTTTATGGCCGATGTGATTGAAGGCTCAAAGCAGCGTTTGGTATTGCTTGATTTATGGGCGCCATGGTGCGGCCCGTGCAAACAATTAACGCCGGTTTTGGAAAAATTGGCGGCGCAATCAGACGGTGCGGTGCTATTGGCCAAAATGAATATTGATGAGCATCCGGCGGTGGCGCAGCAATTGCAGGTGCAATCCATTCCCGCCGTCTTCGCTTTTAAAGACGGCCAACCGGTGGACGGTTTTATGGGCGCTTTGCCTGAAAGCGATGTGAAAAAATTTATCGAAAAACATATTGGCGATGGGCTGGGCCCGTCTGCCGCGGAAGCTTTAATGGAAACCGCCGCCGAGGCATTGGCCGCCGGTCAGCTGGACGATGCGGTGGAATGCTATCAAGCGGCGCTTGAGCAAGAGCCTGAAAATATCGCCGCCATGGCCGGTTTGGCGCAAGCGCATTTGGCAGCCGGTGATAAACAGGCGGCGGCCGCCATATTAGAGACGGCACCGGCGCATGATAATGACCCGCATTTGGCGGCAGCGCGCGCCGCTTTGGCGCTGGCCGATAAAACCGATAGCGCAGAATTGGGCGATGCTGCCCCGTTGCAAGCGGCTGTCAATGCAGATGAAAACGATCATCAGGCGCGCTTTGATTTGGCGCTGGCGCATCATGCGGCCGGGCGGCGCGAAGCGGCCTTGGATGAGTTGTTGGAACTGGTGGCGCGCAAGCGCGATTGGCAAGAAGAGGCGGCGCGTAAGCAATTGGTTGAATTTTTCGACGCTTATGGCGCGCAAGACGAGCTGGTTATTGCGGCGCGCAAGCGCTTGTCGTCTTTACTGTTTTCGTAAACTGAATTTTTAAAACCGGCGCATCCGCCGGCTTGGATAGGACCCTTATGTCATTTGAAATCGAGACAATTGCCGAATTGCCCGACACAGTGCCGCTATTTCCTTTGGACGGGGTATTGCTTTTGCCGCGCGGACAATTGCCGCTGAATATTTTTGAGCCGCGCTATTTGAAAATGTTTGAAGATGCGCTGGGCCGCGGTCGCCTGTTGGGCATTATCCAGCCGGATGAAGATGGCGGTTTGCAAAAAGTCGGCTGTTTGGGTCGCATCACTTCTTTTAGCGAAACCGAAGACGGTCGCTTGGTGGTTTCCTTAACCGGCGTGGCGCGGTTTCGGGTGGCCGAAGAATTGGACGTCATGACCCCCTATCGGCAAGCGCGGGCGGATTATAAAGCCTATGAAAGCGATCTCATCGCCGATATTGGCAGCCTTGACGTCAATCGCGATGGGGTGCTGGATATTTTGAAACGCTATCTCGATGCCAATGGCATGCAGGCTGATTGGCCGGCCATTGAAAGCTCCAATAATGAAGCTTTGGTCAATTCGCTATGCATTATCAGCCCCTATGGCGGACAGGAAAAGCAAGCCATGCTCGAGGCGGCCAGCCTGGCCGAGCGGGCTGAGATTTTAATCGCCCTGACGGAAATGGTGCTGGCGCAAATGAGCCAGGCGGGCGGTGCCAATGATAATTCAGTACAATAGGCGAGGCTGAGATGAGCGAAAAATTGGACCCGGCAATTTTGGAATTATTGGTTTGCCCGCTAACGCATGGGCCGCTGAGCTATGATGAGGCGGCGGATGAACTGGTCTCAAAAGAAGCCGGTTTGGCGTTTCCGGTGCGCGACGGCATTCCGGTCATGTTGCCCGAAGAAGCGCGCAAGCTGTAATTATTACTGAAAGTTTTCGCTACGCATCAGGCGCGGCGAGGCCCCACCGCCATCGGCTTGTCGACGAAAGGCGTGCCGCAAGGCTTGGTTATGGCGTGCCATGCGCCCGGTCAGCGCCAACCCGATGCGCCCTAATGGGCGGCTCAGATTTTTTAGCGGCCCGGAAAACAAATCCGCCAGTGAATGGGTGATGGCCGCGGTCAAGGCGGCATCGCCGCGCCGTCTGGTGATGAAATCGGCCAGCACATAAGGCCCGTCAGCCGCCAAGCCCAAACGCCGCGCATCATATAAGCAATCAGCCAAAAGCGCAGCATCGCGCAAGGTCAGATTAAACCCCTGTCCGGCCAAAGGGTGCACAATATGCGCCGCCTCACCGATTAAACATAAATGCCCGTCACAATATGTATCGGCCAATTTCAGCGATAAGTCTTGCACTTGCGCATTATCATCAGCACTTATTTTACCGTCTGTAGATGCGGTTGCTTTGGCCAATTCAGCGTCCAAAAAGGGCTGCCCAAGGGCGGCCAGCGCGGCGGCTTTTTGTTTGGGCATGGACCAGATAAGCGCGCGCTTATCGGGTGCCGATAAGGGCAAAAGTGCCAAAGGCCCATCGGGCAAAAATAATTGTATCGCTTTATGGCCATGTGGGCGGCCGGTTTTCACACTGGCGACCAGAGCCGCCATATCATAATCATGACGCATCGCGGCACTGTCGCGCTGCCATGGGGCATCGCGGCTTGTGTCGATGAGCAGCGCGGCTGTGATTGTCTCGCCATTTTGCAAAGTCACCGTGCCGTCGGTTTTGTCAAAATCAGAGATATGTGCCGGCAAGGCTCTGACGCTTTCTTCAGCCAGCGCCGCTTCCAAAGCGGCGTTAATGGCGGCCGATAAATCGCTCAGCCCGACAATATGCGCCAGCACATTAACCGCTGTTTCTGTAGAGGCGTTTTTCGCCGAAGCCGTCTTGTCAGTATGTGCGGCGTCACTTTTTGCGGCGTCACTTTTTGTGGCGTCGACCGGTTCGGCAAAAGACAAGCCGTCATCACGGCGCCAATTTTCGGCGCTGTCATAGACCGCCATATCCAAAACAGGCGTCCCCGGTGTTTTCAACCGCGACCAGACCGATAGGCTTTCCAGCATGGTTTTGGCCGCGGCGCTCAATGCCAACACGCTGGGCGCATTATCATTACTGACGTCACTGTTTTTTGGTTGGTTTTTCGGCTTGTTTTTCTGTTTGGTGACCGGCGCGTTTGGCCGGCTGATAAAAGGCCGACATCCGGCGGCCGCTAAAGCCAAAGCGGTTATTGCCGCACTATTGCCGCCGCCATGGATAATAATCGGGCGCTTATCGGGGTCGAATTCTTGCATCAGCGGGACAGTGCCTGAAAATGCACGCCGCGTCCACAGCGCAATAGCCGCAGCTGCCACGCATATAATGATTAAAAAATAGGCATTAATCTTTGCTCTGCGCACCAGATGGCTAAATTTTAGTCAGCGCTTTCTAGGGCCTCTCTCGGACCGATAATCGGGTCAAGCCGGCAGGCCATTCAGGCGCTTTTTCAATTTGGCACGTAAATTGCATAAATTTCCTAGTTCTGTAAGTGAATTTGGGGATTATTATGGAAACCAACGCAGTGGGCGGCGACGTCTTCTTTATTCTTATGGGCGCCATTTTGGTGTTCGCAATGCATGCCGGTTTTGCCTTTCTTGAGGTCGGTACGGTGCGCAAGAAAAACCAGGTCAACGCCATGGTCAAAATCCTATCGGATTTCGGCATGTCAACTTTGGCCTATTTCTTCATCGGCTATTCGGTGGCTTATGGCATGGACTTTTTGTCTTCCGCCGCAACCATTAGTGGCGATGGCGGCGATGAGGCTTATGGCCCGCAAGGCCTGTCACTGATTAAATTTTTCTTCCTGCTGACTTTTGCAGCGGCCATTCCGGCGATTATTTCCGGCGGTATTGCGGAACGGGCAAGGTTCATGCCGCAATTGATTGCCTCGGGCATTATTGTGGCTTTGGTCTATCCGTTTTTCGAAGGGATGATTTGGAACGGTAATTACGGTTTCCAAAGCTGGCTCGAAGGCACATTCGGCGCCAGCTTCCACGATTTTGCCGGCTCTGTTGTCGTGCATGGCGTTGGCGGCTGGATTGCTTTTTCAGCCGTTATCTTGCTGGGCGCGCGGCTTGGCCGTTATGGCGATAAAGGCACGGCCTTTCCGCCAAGCTCCATTCCGTGGTTGGCCTTGGGCAGCTGGTTGCTGTGCATTGGTTGGTTCGGCTTTAACGTGGTCAGCGCACAATCGCTGGAAGGCGTTTCCGGCCTGGTCGCGGTCAATTCTTTGATGGCGATGGTTGGCGGCATTATGGCGGCCCTGTTTATCGGCAAAAACGATCCGGGCTTTGTCCATAATGGTGCTTTGGCCGGACTTGTTGCGGTTTGTGCCGGTTCTGATGTGATGCATCCGGGCGGTGCGCTGGTCACCGGTATTGTTGCCGGCGGCTTGTTTGTCAAAATGTTTGTTATTTGCCAAGAAAAACTGCAAATCGATGATGTGCTGGGCGTATGGCCGCTGCACGGCTTGGCCGGTGCTTGGGGCGGTATTGCTTGCGGCATTTTCGGCGCGGAAGCGTTTGGCGGCCTTGGTGGCGTCAGCTTCATGTCGCAACTGGTCGGCACAATTGTCGGTTGTGGCTTTGCGGCGATTTCCGGCGCCATTGTCTATGGCGCGCTGAAGCAGACCATTGGCATTCGCTTGAGCGAAGAAGAAGAGCAAATGGGTGCAGATTTGGCAGTGCATAAAATCGCTGCCAATCCGGAGAGCGGCATTAAGTAAGGCCGTTTGCACCGTTTCGGCTTTGCAGCCGCGCTTTCATTTGCACATAAAGGCGACGCTGCGCTAGTCTGAGACAGGCTGATTCGTGAAAATCCCGGGCGGGGCTTCAGGCCTCGCCCGGTTTTTTCTTTTGGAGAAGAATATGCAAACCGCGCCAAGTGCCTCGCTGCCGCCATCGCCTTTTGTCCGCTTGCGGGCGCTATTGGATGATATTGAGCCCGGCAAGCCGCCGCTCTCTTTGGCGTTGGGCGAGCCGCAACACGCGCCGCCGAAATTTGTCCTCGAAAAGCTGGCGGAAGCCAGCGAAGATTATCGCCGTTATCCGCCGATTGCCGGCAGTGATGCGTGGCAAAAAGCGGTGCGCGGCTGGTTGGCGCGTCGCCTGCAAGTAACCGATATACTGGACCGCCCAAACGCGGTCTTGCCGCTAAACGGCACGCGCGAAGGGCTGTTTTTGGCCGCGCAATTGGCACCGCAAAAAGATAATGGCGACGATAATGGTCAAGACAAGGGTCTGCTCGCCATGCCGGACCCGTTTTATCAAGTCTATGCGGCGGCCGCTTTGGCCATTGGTGCGACGCCGCATTATTTACCGGCTGTTAAACAAACCGGCTTTTTGCCCGATTTAACCGCGCTTGATGCAACAACGCTTCAGCGCATGCGGGCGATGTATTTATGTTCACCGGCCAATCCGCAAGGGGTGATTGCCGAGCGTGACTATTTACGCGCCGCCATGGAATTGGCGATTGAGCATAATTTTATTCTATTGGTCGATGAGTGTTATGGCGAAATTTATGATGCCGTCCAGCCGCCATCGATTTTGCAAATCATGCAAGAAATGCAAGCTTATAATGCGCCGGTCTTGGCGTTTCACTCTTTGTCGAAACGGTCGAATTTGCCGGGGCTGCGGTCGGGCTTTGTCGCCGGTGGTCAAAAGCTGATGGATGATTTCACCGCGCTTCGGCAATTGGCCGGTCCGCAATCGCCTTTGCCGGCACAAGCTGCGGCGGCGCTTGCATGGGGCGATGATGCGCATGTGGAAGAAAACCGCGCACAATATCGGGCGAAATTTGACGCGGCGGAAAAAATCCTCGGGACGGATTTTGATTTTTATCGTCCGGCCGCCGGATTTTTCTTATGGCTGAATGTCGGTGACGGCGAAGCGGCAGCGGTTAAATTATGGCGCGAAGAGGGCTTGCGGGTTTTGCCCGGCGCTTATTTGGCCGGCGGCGATGCCACATTGGCCGCCCCTTATATTCGCGTCGCCTTGGTCGCCTCTTTGGCCGAAACCGAAAATGCGCTAACCCGGCTGGCCACATGTTTGGCCGATATGCAAGGACAGGCAGCATGACTTATTGGCGTGCTTTATGGCGCAGATGGCAACCACGCCTGTCGGCTTGGTTGGCGGTGCTTTGGTTGCGCTTATCGGCGGCGGTGATTTTGACGGCGATATGTCTGATGGCTTTGGCGCTGATAAGTTTTGACCCGCAAGATACCAGTTTTAACGCCAGTGGCGACGGCGCGCTTGGCAATTGGTTGGGCTTGCCCGGCGCATTGGTGGCCGATTTGTCACTGCAAATTTTGGGCGGCGCCATCTGGCTGATTTTATTGGCAGTCGGCGCGCGTGCGGCGCGGCAAATTTTGGGCACCATATTGTCTTATCCGAATTGGCGGTTTACCGCCTCGCTTATCGCGCCGCTTTTGCTGGCTCTGGCATTAGCCATGGGGCGGCTTGCCGCCGACCCGCTAATGCCGTTTCCGGGGGGCGCTTTAGGCCAGCTTTTGGCCGATGGTTTGGAAACCGCCTTGGCCGCCTTATCGCTTTACCCAAGCCGTGACGTTGAATTGGCGCTGGCTTATGGGTTGGGCGCGCTGGCGATTATTTTGGCTTTATTCGGCGCCGGTATGGTGCGGCTCAGCTGGGCGGCGGCACGTGCCCTGGCGCATCATGTGCGTCATGCGCCAAGCGGTTTGGCCTCATTGATGAGATGGATGAAATTGCCGCAATTTCGCATCACCAATAAATTGCCGCGCATCGAGCTGTCGCGGCTTACCGGTCTTATCCGGCGCGGTAAGTTCTCAACCGCCTCTTCAGCGGTCTCCGCTTCAGGTGATGCGCCGATTGATGAGGTGATCGGCGCGGCAACTGATAGGCATGATTTACAGGCCGAGGCCGGTGCTGAAGCAGCATCCCCAGCTTCGGGCAGCGGCTCATTGTCGGGCAGCGGCCGGGTTGAGGTGGCGGATAAAAAACCGGCACTGAAAGCTTCGCGCCGTGCCGCGCGAGAGGCGCAGCCAAGCCTTGGCTTTGATAAAAGCGATTATGAATTGCCGCCCTTGCGGCTATTGACCGAACATAAAAAACCGCGGCAAGCGACGACACTCAGCAAAGATGCGTTGGAAGCCAATGCGCGGATGTTGGAAACCGTCTTGTCAGATTTCGGCATTAAAGGCTCGATCGGGCAAGTGCGCCCGGGGCCGGTGGTGACACTTTATGAATTGGAGCCGGCCGCCGGTGTCCGTTCATCGCGCGTGGTGGGTCTGGCCGATGATATTGCCCGCTCCATGAGCGCGGTGTCGGCCCGTGTCGCGCCGGTGCCGGGCTCCAATGTTATCGGCATTGAACTGCCCAATCAAAGTCGCGAATTGGTTTCTTTGCGAGAGCTATTGGCGTCGACCGATTTTGAAAGCGGCAAATCAAAATTGACCATGGCATTGGGTAAAGATATTGGCGGCGCGCCGGTCATGTCGGATTTGGCAAAAATGCCACATTTATTGGTTGCCGGCACCACCGGTTCGGGTAAATCGGTTGGCATTAACACAATGATATTATCTTTGCTGTATCGACTGACCCCTGAGCAATGCCGGTTGATTTTGGTCGACCCGAAAATGTTGGAATTATCGGTTTATGACGGCATTCCGCATTTGCTGGCACCGGTGGTCACCGAGCCGAAAAAAGCCGTTGTCGCGCTGAAATGGGTGGTGCAGGAAATGGAAAACCGCTATCGCAAAATGGCCAAAATCGGCGTCCGCAATATTGACGGCTATAATACCCGCATGGCCGAAGCCAAGGCCGCGGGCGAGGTTTTGACCCGCACGGCACAAACCGGCTTTGACCCTGAAAGCGGCGAAGCGATTTATGAAGAAGAAACCATTGAAACGGAAACCCTGCCGTTCATTGTTGTGGTGATTGATGAGATGGCCGACCTGATGATGGTGGCCGGCAAAGAAATTGAGGCGGCGGTGCAAAGACTGGCGCAAATGGCCCGCGCCGCCGGTGTGCATCTCATCACTGCCACACAGCGGCCCTCGGTCGATGTGATTACCGGCACAATTAAAGCCAATTTCCCCAGCCGCATTTCATTTCAAGTGACCTCGAAAATTGACAGCCGCACCGTATTGGGCGAACAGGGCGGCGAACAATTATTGGGGCAAGGCGATATGCTTTATATGGGCGGCGGCGGTCGTATCCAACGTGTGCATGGGCCGTTCGTCTCTGATGAAGAAGTCGAAAAAGTGGTGACATTTCTAAAACGCCAAGCGGCGCCGCAATATATTGAGCAGGTTACCCAAGAGCCGGAAGAAGCGCCTGAAATAGAAGCCAGCGGCGATGATTTATACGACCAAGCGGTGGCGATTGTCACCCGCGATGGGCGCGCCTCGACCAGCTATGTGCAACGGCGTTTGTCCATTGGCTATAATCGGGCGGCGCGGCTGATTGAACAAATGGAAGAAGAAGGGGTGATATCGGCCCCCAATCATGCCGGTAAGCGCGAAATTCTGGCCGGCAAACATTGAGCAAAATGAGCAAGAAAAAAATAAAAAACGCAATTAAAGCGGCTGGTTTGACGCTTTTCGCGACGCTGTTTATCGGCTTTTTTGAGCCGTCCTTGGCGCGCGCACAAGGCGTTGATGCCGACACGTCTTTAACCGCTGCGCAGCGCGCGGACTGGTTGGCGCGGGTCAATAAATCGCTGTCCTCTATGGCTGATATGAGCGGTCGCTTTGAACAAAAATTGCCGAATGGCGGCCATGCTGCGGGTGATTATCTCATCGATTGGCCACAAAATTTGCGCTTTGCCTATCAGCTGAATGGCGAAAGCGTGGTGACGGTGCGCGGCAAATTTGTTGCCGTACAAGAGCGCCCGGGCGGCCCGCCAAATTGGTTTCCGGTCTCGTTAACGCCCTTGGCGATGATCCGCCAAGCGGTTGCCGAGGGCATATCGGATGATATGTTGGTTGGCTTGCAAATCGAAGATGCGATTTTTGCCGCCACTTTGCGCGACCCGTCAGGCGCCGCGCCCGGCCAAGCAACTTTGTATTTTACCCGCGCTGATAACCAGCTTTATGCATGGCGCTTGGTGGACGCCCAAAATACCGTCTCTTTGGTACGCCTGCGCGACATTACCCGACACGAAGCTTTGGATAAGTCATTGTTTGCCATTGTCGAAGACGATGAAAATGATGATGATTAGGACATGCGAAGCATGCGTCCAAATCAAGAAAATCAATGGCAAGCCGATGCCGAGGCATTGCTGGAATTAGAAGCGGAAATTCCGTTGCTTTCAGTGCTGCGCGAATTTTCTGACCGCGCGCAACGCGCCGCTTGGTTTTCAAATCTCGGCGAAATGATTGATGATGAAGCGGCTTATCTGGCCCGCGCCTATCTCGATATGTTGGGCTTTCCCGATGCCGAGCCGGTGCCGGTAATGAATTGGGATGATGCGCTGGATGCCTCTGAAAGCGGCGATTTAAACAGCGAAGGCTGGGAAGCCGAAGAGCAATTGCGCGCCGCCCTGTCTGACCGCGTATTGGAAGGGATTTCAGAAGAAGGCTTGGGCGTGATGCTGTCTTATTTGCAAGCCGCCTTGGCCGAGCCGGTTTCAGAAATGGTTGATGAGGCATTGATGATGGCTGATGAGCCGCCGGATGCGATACGTGATTTGGCTGTCGGCGCGGCGCAACAAGCGGCCTTTGGCGGCGCATTGGCGTTGGCGGCGGCGGCTTTGGATATGGCTGAAAATGACGACCAACAAGCCGGCGAAGAGGCGCTTAACCACCCGCTTATGCTGCGTTATCGGCTGTTTGAACTGGGCCGTTGGCCGCTCGCTTTGAGCGGTCGGACGCTCAATCTGTTTTAAGCACAGAGCTGTTATCAGCCCATGGCTTCTCCCTTTAATCGATAGAACGGATATTTTATGCGAATTGTTTCTTGGAACATTAACTCGGTGCGCTTGCGCGAAAAGCTGGTCGTCAAGCTGATGAAAAAGCTCGATCCGGATATTATTTGCCTGCAAGAAACCAAATGCCCGAATGATCAGTTTCCCGAAAAAGCTTTTGCCAAGGCGGATTTTACCCATATCGCGAAAAACGGCATTAAAGGCTATCACGGCGTGGCGACATTATCGAAGCATGAGATTATCGATACGCAGATTGTCGATTATTGTAAAAAAGGCGATGGTCGGCATATTGCGGTGACGGTGAAAGGGCAGCGCAAGCAGCCGGTCACGGTGCATAATTTCTATGTGCCGGCCGGTGGCGATGAGCCGGACCCGTCTGTTAATGATAAATTTGCCCATAAGCTGGCTTTTTTGGCTGAGATGGAAAAAAATTTTAAAAAGCTGAAAAAAGCCGGAAATGCGGCTGCTCAAGTGCTTGTCGGCGACTTGAATATTGCGCCGGGTGAGCATGATGTGTGGTCGTCCAAACAATTGAAAAATGTCGTCAGCCATACGGCGGTGGAAATTGAGAAATTGGCGAAAGTTCAAAAATCATTGGAGTGGGATGATGTGGCGCGCCGCTTTGTGCCGCCGGAAGAGAAATTATATAGTTGGTGGAGTTATCGGGCGCGCGATTGGGCGGCGTCTGATCGAGGGCGGCGGCTGGACCATATTTGGGTCAGTGCCGATTTATCGGATGCGGTGAACGATTATGGTGTGCTGCGCGATGCGCGCGGTTGGGAACGCCCCAGCGATCATGCGCCGCTTTGGATTGATTTAAAAAGCTGATTGTCGCACAGTTCTCATTCGTCATTCTTGCCAAGCTGAGGAGCCTGCACGATGAATATGCATTCTGTTATCACGGCTGATATTGAAGCGGCGTGCGCGCAAGCGGCGGCGGAAAGCAATGCCAGCGAGCAGGCGCGGCAATTATCGCCCGAATTGGCCCGCAAGCTGGCCGCCGCCGGCATGTTTGATTTATTCGTGCCGCGCAAATTGGGCGGTCAAGAATTAACCCCGATGGAAGCGATGACGCGGCTGGAATATCTGGCCCGTCATGATGCAGCCAGTGGCTGGGTTTGTATGATTGGCGCGACCGCTGCTTTGGGGGCTGCATTCATTAAGCCGGATATTAGCGGCGATATGTTCGCCGCCAAACAGCGCATCACTTGCGGGATTTTTGCCCCCAATGGGCGCGCCATACGCGATGGCGATGATTATCTGATTTCCGGCCGCTGGGCATGGGCGTCAGGGTCGGCCAATGCCGATTATATCGGCCTCGGTTGTATGGCACTGGACAATGCTGATGAGCCGCCATCGGGCGACAAAATTCGCCTGTTCATGGTGCCGCGCGATGAGATTATTTTTCACGATACATGGCACACAATGGGCCTGTGCGGCACTTCATCGGGCGATGTGGAATTGGATAATGTTCGTATTCCGGCGGCGCATAGCTATTCGATTGCAACCGATACGCCATGGGCTGAGGGGGCGCTTTATCAAATGCCGTATTTTGCCCTTTTGGCAGCCGGTGTCGCGGCCATTGCTTTGGGCAATGCGCGTGCCGCTTTGGATGAGGTGGTGGCGTTGGCGACGGCGAAAAAAGCGCAAGGTCATGGTCGGGTTTTGGCCGAGCGCAGCGGCGTGCAAGCGGCGTTGGCGCAAGCTGAAGGCGAATGGCGGGCGGCGCGCGCTTTATATGAGCAAGCCGTGCAAAGCGCCTGGACCGCCGCTCAAGAAGACGCCATCACGCCTGAGATTAAAGCGGATTTGCGGCTGGCGGCCACCCATGGCGTGCGCCGCTCGGCTGATGTGGTGCGCGCCGCGCATGATATTGCCGGCGGCACCTCCGTCTATCGTGACAGTTCCATTCAACGGCGTCTGCGCGATGCACAAACCATGACCCAGCATATGATTACCAATGCCAATACCTATGAATTGACCGGTCGGGTTTTATTGGGCGGCTATCATCCGTCCATGCAATTATAGGGATTTTGAAAAGCCGCCTATTGGGTTTTTCTTGTGAATGCCTTGCCTTGTGAATGTCTTGGTTGAATATTTTTTAGGGGCGGCTCATTTCTGAGAAGCCGGTATGGGCAGATTGTCGCAAGGCAATGACTTGCACCTTATCGGGCGGCTGTTTAACCTCACAGCAGAAAAATTTGGGAGCCGGACATGCTTGGAACTTATACATCACCGTGGATGAGCGAAGATTTAACCATCTTCAAAGACGCAGCCAGTAAATTCATGCAGGCTGAATTTGTGCCCTTGGCCGATAAATGGCACGAACAAGGCATGGTCGATCGCGAGGCTTGGAACAAGGCCGGCGAAGCAGGCCTTTTGCTGACCTCCATTCCGGAAGAATATGGCGGCGGCGGCGGTGATTATCGCCATGAAGCGATTTTGACCGAAGAGCAGACCCGCTTGGGTATTGGCGGTTGGGGCCAGTCGGTTCATTCATTGATTTGTTCGCATTACTTCCTCGCCTATGGCACAGAAGAGCAGAAGAAAAAATATCTGCCGAAAATGGCCAGCGGTGAAATGGTCTGCGCGATTGCGATGACCGAGCCGGGCACCGGCTCTGATTTGCAATCGGTCAAAACCACGGCGCTGAAAGACGGCAATCAATATGTCGTCAACGGATCGAAAACTTTCATCACCAATGGCCAGCATTGCGATGTTGTTTTGGTGGTTGCCAAAACCGATCCGAGCCAAGGCTCTAAAGGTATTTCACTGATGATTGTCGAGACCGATACGGACGGTTTTGCCCGTGGTCGCAATCTCGATAAAATGGGCCAGCACGCAGCCGATACATCTGAACTGTTTTTTGATGAGGTAAAAGTGCCGGCAGAAAATGTGCTGGGCGGCGAAGAAGGGCAAGGCTTTTATCAATTGATGCAGCAATTGCCGGCCGAGCGTTTGGTGATTGCCAATGGCGCGGTGGCGGCAATGGAGCGGGCCATTGAATTGACGCTGGAATATACGCGCGAGCGCGAAACCTTCGGCAATTCGATTTTCGATTATCAAAACACCCAGTTCAAATTGGCCGAATGTAAAGCCGATTGGATGGCAGCGCGTGCCATGGTTGACCAGCTGACGCAGCAATTAATGGATGGCGAGCTGGATGCCAATACGGCTGCGGCGGCCAAGTTTTGGTGCACGGAACGCGAAAACGAAGTGATTGATACGTGCCTGCAGTTTTTTGGTGGCTGGGGCTATATGGATGAATATCCGATCAGCCGCATGTATACTGACAGTCGTGTGCAGCGCATTTATGGCGGCTCGAATGAGATTATGCGGATGCTGGTGGCGCGCGCGCTTTAATCTGCGCTTGGACATGAATTTTAAAAATTAAACTGCCGTCGGTCATTGTGCATAATTTGACTGGCGGCAGTTTTTCTATGCGCTAAGCTTAATAAAACAGGAGGCGGCGTATGCGGCACATTTCTTCTCGAGCCGGCTTTTATGGCTTGGCGAGCTTCAGCATAGTGACATTTTCTTTGGCACTTTCATCTGCACTTTCTCCGGCAATGGCGCAAGAGACCGGCGCACAGGGCGCGCCCGGTTTTTGGTCGTTATTGTTCTATAAGGGCGGATTGGTCACTTGGGTGATTGCGCTTTTATCGGCTGTCGGCCTGCCGGTGGCGGCGATTAAATTATATGAATTTTATCGCATGGATATTTATCGCCCGGCTGCGCTCAATCAATTATTGGATGATTTCAGAAGCGGCCGGCAAAAAAACCTCGCCGCGCGTCTCGATGCGCTCAATCATCCGGCCGCGCCGTTAATCGCCTTTGCTTTGGTGCAAGCCGGAAACGGGCCTTTAAAAGGCGATGTCTTGCGCGAAGAATTAACCCGCCGGGCGCAATATTTGGTGCGCCATTTATCGCGCCATGTTTGGATTTTGGAATTGATTGCCGCCTCAGCCCCGCTTTTTGGCCTATTGGGCACAGTGCTGGGTATGATTGTCGCGTTTCAAGGCGTCGGCCAAGGGGCCGGTGGGGCTGACACGGCGTTGCTGGCGGCCGGTATTTGGGAAGCGCTTTTGACCACGGCTTTCGGGCTGGGCGTCGCTTTGCCATTCTCCATTTTGGCGGCGGTGTTTAATAATGCGGTCGATACGACGCGCGATTTGGTCGAAGACGCATTGACCGATATTTTGGTCCGCGCCGAGGCCAAGGCGTAAATGCAGCTGGCCCGCCCGCGCCGCCGACAAGGCTTTATGGGGCTGACGCCGCTGATTGATATGATATTTTTGCTGCTGCTGTTTTTCCTGCTCGGCTCTGATTTTGTTACCTATGGGCAAAGCCGTTTGGCGCCGCCGCGCGGCACTGGTGGCGAACAAAGCACCAGCCAGCCGGTGATTGTCACTTTGGCGGCCAATGGCACGGTTCATTGGAACGGCGCGGCGCGTGATTTTGATTTTATCGCCCGCGAGACGGCGCGGCTTGTCGCCCTGAATGATGAGCAAGTAATGGTGCTGATGCCAAACGGCAAGGCCGATATCCAGCAAGTCACTAAAGTGATGGATGTGCTGATCGGCGCCGGCGCCAAAGCGGTGACCCTTGAGCGCGATGTGTTTGATATTGATTTGGCGGATTTTTGAAATGCAGTTGAAGGAAACACGCCGCGAGATAAAAAGCATCGACCTTTTGCCACTGATCAATGTGGTGTTTTTGCTGATTTTATTTGTGCTGATTGCCGGACGCCCGAGCACCAATCACCCGACCGAAATCATTGTGCCCGAAAGCAAGCTGGATAGTGTTTATCAAGGCGCGGCGTTTACCGTCAGCTTGCGGAGCGATGATTTGTTTTATGTCGATAATGCTGAAATGACATTGGGCGAATTGGTGGTGTTAATTGAGGAGCGTGGCATTGCCGCTGATGGCCTGCCGGTTGAACTGATTGCCGATAAGGCGGCGCATGCCAAACCGCTTTTGGCGTTTCGCCGCGCCATGGCGCGCGCCGGTGTCGGTGAAATTCGCCTGAAAACCGAACAGACGGATAGCCAAGAATGAGCCTGAAATGAACCAAGAAAAAAATCGGCAGACAGATAAAATTCCGCGCAAAAGCGGCTGGTTTAGCCAGTTGCGCGCGCGTTTGGTGGCGGTGCCGCGCCGCGTTTGGTTGGCCCTTATTGCCGTCTCCGTGGTGTTTCACATCGTGCTGGTCGGGGTGATGCTGGTTTTGCTTTTCGGTGGCGAGCGCGGTGGCGGCGCGGCAGCCGAAAGCGTTGTCATTTCTGCCGGTGAAGCGGGGCCGGAAGAATTGGAACTTGATTTGCCGCCGCAACCACCGGCCCCTTTGCCGCGCGAGGCGGAGGCCGAGCTTGATTTATCGGAATTAATGGAAGTGCCGCTGGAAGCCGACTTTAATGATTTAATGATGGATAATGCGCAAATGGCGGCGATTGCGCCGGCCATGCCAATGGCGCAGGCGGCGGTTGTCGAGCGTGCTTTGCCCGGCGGCGGGCTCATTTCCGGCGTGCCGCAAAGCTTTGCCGATTATATTGAGCATTTGCAAAAAACCGGCATTGATGTGGTGTTCGCGATCGATGCCACCGGCTCGATGGTGTGGGTGCATCGCACGGTGCGCGAGCGGATGCAGCAATTGGCGCAATATGTGCGCGGGCTGGTGCCATTGGCGCGGTTCGGCATTATCGCCTATCGCGATTATCAAGATTATGATTTTGTCACCAAGCTGTCGCAGCCCAGTTTTGATATTTTAAAGGCGCGCGATTTTATGGCGGCCATTGATGCAGTGGGCGGCGGCGATCATCCCGAGGCGGTGACGCAGGCTTTGCGCGATGCAGAAACCGCTATTGCCTGGCGACCCGGTGCCCAGCGTGTGGTGATTATCATTGGTGACGCGCCGCCACATGCACGCGAGACCGCCGAGGCGGCCAAAATTGCTGAACGAATGAAATCGCGCGGCGGACGCTTATCTTTATTGGACAGTCGGGTTGAGGCCAATCGGGTGCTGTTGGGCCGCGTCAATGCCAGTTCGGCGCGCGCCGATTTGGTCACGCAAGGGGTGATGCCCAGCTTTCGGCGGCTGGCCCGTTTGGGCGGCGGCACGGCAGCCACGTTAGCGGCCGAGCGACAATTAATGAAAACGCTGGCTTTGTTGATTTTTGACGACCGGTTTCATGATGAGCTGGCCCCGTTTTTGGCCAATTTGGAATAGGCTATGAGGCGGTTTTTATTTTCTCTCCTTTGGCTTTTGGCCCCGACCGCATCGCTGGCTTGTGCGCCACCACCGGCTTTTTTAACCGCTGCGCCGGCGCAAATATTGCGCGGCCTTGAAGCCGATAGCGCCCCTTATTTGGCCGCTATTGATGATTATGCGGCGGCGATGGAGGCTTGTTATGACGGGCCTTTAGGGCCGTTGGAACTGGCCCCGCTTGTGATGTCGGCCGAAAAATTGGGTTCGATTTTGGCCGCGACAAGCGGCTTGGCGGAGGCGCGGGTGCGCGGCAATGAGCTGGATTATGAGACGCTTTTATCATCACCGCTTTGGGGTGATTTGGAAGCGATGCGGGTAGCCGGCGCCTATGCCGCCGCCTGGGGGCATTTGGCGGCGGCCGTGCGGCAAGTATCGGCGGAAGATAAAAAACAGGCGCTGCAAAAAGCGCAGCAAAAATTGACGCTATTGGGCTTTGAGTTCAAGCATCCGGTCTTGGTGCAACGCTCTATGTATGGTTTGGCAACGGCGCAAATCGAGGCCGGTCAATTGGCGGCGGCGAAGCAAACCTTGCAACGCCTAAACAGCTCGTTACAACGCGGCGGCGCGGCTGATTTTAAAACCGCCGTCGCGGCATTTTTGGCACGTATTTCAGCCCCTGATTATCAGCCACCCACCGCCCTGTTTGAAGCGCCGCAAAAAAATGCCAATGGCGCCGGCGCATCGGCCGGCTCAAGCGGCAATGGGAAAGCCGCATTTGATGATGCGGGCAATGCGATTTCTTTGGCGCGGCAAGCTCTGCGCGAAGCGCGACCGGCTGATGAGATTGCCGGTCTCTTGGAACCGGCAATGCGCGCCTCGCCTGATACGGCGCGCGCGGCTTTGGCCTTGGCGGCGCGCGACCAAACCATTTTGCAGGCCATGGATTATCCGCCGGGGCCGTCTTTGCGGGTCATGCATTTGGCGTTTGAAGGTCGCAAATATGGGCAAATTATTGCCGCTTGGCCGGATTTGAAACCGTTCTATCAGCTGATGCCGGCGGGACTGAAGCGGCAGGTCGATTATCAAATCGGCGTGTCGCGGCTCAACCTCAATCAATTGCCTTTGGCGATAGACCATTTAACGGCCGCCAAAAGCGGGCTTAATGACGGCCCGCAAAAAACCCGTATCGACAAATTAATTGTCTTGGCGCGCTTATCGGTCGACAAGCCACCAAATGAAACGCGGGTGAAACTGGCCCGCCAATATGTCAAACCGGCCAGCAGCGCCGCGCCGTCAAAGGCCGAACTTGAAGCGCAGGCGGCAGACCCGGAAGCGGCCTTGGCGCGCTTGTTGGATTTGCGCGCCCGTATTGTTTTGGCGCGCCATGCGACGGCGCAAAAAGACTGGGCGGCGGCGGATAAATGGCTGACCGGTATCGGCCCTGACCAGCCGGCTTATCAATTGTTTTTGGGGATGCGCGTGCGGCTTTTGGCAGAGGCCATAAAGGGCAGAAAAGCGGCTGGTGCAGAGCCAAAGCAGCTTGTTCTAACGGGCCGTGGCGCGCATATTCTCTATCGTTTATGGCGGACCAGTGATTGCCCGCCCGGCTGCCCGACCGGCGACCGCTTGGCGGTGCATCGCGCCGCCATTGAAGTGGCATTGAGCAGCGGTCTGGACAGCACTGCTTTTGGTTATGGTTGGGGCGGCTTTGTTGAAGAGGGCGGCAATGTTGCGCCGCTTTTGCCACGGGCGCTGGAATTTTTGGTTACCGCCGCCGATAGCGAGCGGCTATTGGCTTTACTCGAGCCGGCTGATGAGGTTTTGGCGGCGCAGGTTTTGGCGCAATGGAAAAGCTATTTGAGCGCGGCGCAGGAAAATCAGTTTTTGGCCCGTCGCTATGGTTGGCTGGCCAATGGCTTGGCCGATTTGCAAGGCCGACCGAAAGCGGTTTTGTTGGAAGCCTTGGTGGCGTTTGATTTGCAACGCAATCGGCCGCAAGCGGCTTTGGCGCATGCAGAGGATTTGGCGGCAGGGTTTCCGCGCCGTCCGTCCGCTTGGTTTTTACGCGCGGCGGCTTTGGCTGCCAATCAACGGCATTTGGAAGCGGCGCGGGCTTTGGCCGCTTTGGCGCAACGCACACCGGCGGATGACCCGGTCGGCATGGGCGCGCGGCTTGGCATGGCGGCAGTGTTTATTTCGCTCGAGCGCGG
>CBFIHY010000007.1:0-22511 GCA_965662315.1 Alphaproteobacteria bacterium | reverse complement strand
AATCCACTGCGACTTGCCGCTTTCGGCAAAATTGCGCGAGTCATTTTCCACCGGACGACCGGTATCCATATCAATATGACTGGCCCAGTTTACCGTCACATACGGGTTCGCACGCAGCAGCTCGCCGGTTTCGCGGTCCAGCACATAGAAGAAACCGTTTTTCGGCGCTTGCATAATCACTTTGCGCTCAACGCCATCGATTTCAATATCGGCCAGCATCATGTCCTGCACGGCTGTGTAGTCCCATGTATCGCCCGGCGTGGTTTGGTAGTGCCATTTCTTGCGACCGGTATTCGGGTCCAGCGCCACAATAGATGACAAGAACAGATTATCGCCGCCACCCGGAGAGCGGATGGTGCGTGTCCATGGGCTGCCATTGCCGACGCCCAAATAAACCGTATCGGTGTCAGGGTCATAAACAATGGAATTCCAGACAGTGCCGCCACCGCCGATTTTCCACCATTCGCCGCCCTTCCAAGTCGGCGCCGCTTCGGCCATTTCCGGATGCTCGAACGGCTTGTTCGGGTCGCCCGGTACGGTGTAGAAGCGCCAATCTTGCTCGCCGGTTTTGGCGTCATAAGCGGTTACATAACCGCGCACGCCATATTCGCCGCCGCCATTACCGATGAATACGCGGCCATTGGCAACGCGCGGGGCACCGGTGATGGTGTAAGATTTTGAGCGGTCAGTGATTGTATCGATGCGCCAAATTTCTTCACCGGTTTCGGCGTTTAGCGAAATCAGGAAGCCATCAAGGCTGGCTACATAAACCGCGCCATCATAAACCGCGACGCCGCGATTAACCACATCGCAGCAGGCTTTGCGCGCCCAGTCGCCCGGCACTTCCGGGTCATAAGACCAAATTTCTTCGCCGGTTTTCGCGTCAACCGCATGCACGACGCTCCAAGAGCCGGTCATATAAAGAATACCGTCGACCACAATCGGCGAGGCTTCCAGCCCGCGCGTTGTGTACATATCTACGGAAAAAGCTAATTCGAGGTCTTTAATGGTTTTCTTGTTTACCTGCGTCAGCGGCGAATGGCGTTGCTCGCCATAATCGCGGCCATAGGCCAACCAATTACCCGGCTCGCTATCCGCATTAACGATACGGTCAGTATCAATTTTACCGATTGTAGCGCTTGGCTGTGCGTTACCGCTTGAGCGCCCTTCTGTTGTTCCCTCGCTTGACTGATTGATTGTTGCGGCAATCATGCCCAATGCAATCAGACCCAGCGCGACGACGTTTACAATTGTGCCTTGCTTTTGATCCAATGTTGGATGTGCCATGGCAGCGTCCTCCCTCAAGTTTGAATATTTATTTAATGAAAAATTTCCGACAGAAACAAGAGCCAAGCTAAAAAAACAGAAATAATTAACTGCGGCAAAATTCCCCCCTTGCGGCGCGTTTTATTCTCTCTCATAGTTTCACCAAAGGGAGATTTCAAAATGACCGGCAAAATTAACGAACCTCATATCACCATTATCGGCAGTGGCGTGGGCGGCATGTGCATGGCCATGCAATTGCTGATTAACGGACGCACGAATTTTACCATTTTGGAAAAAGCCGATGATATTGGCGGCACCTGGCGCGATAATGAATATCCGGGCTGTGCGTGCGATGTGCCGTCGCATTTTTACTCCTTTTCTTTTGAGACGCGCGGAAACTGGTCGCGGGTCTATCCGCCACGCCCGGAAATTTTCGCCTATCTGGATGAACTGGCCGAGAAATATCGCCTGCGCTCAAAAACCCGTTTCAATTCCGAACTGAAATCGGCCAGCTTTGACGAGAAAACACAAAAATGGCATTTGGAAACAACGTCAGGCGACAAGCTGACCACTGATGTGGTGGTGACCGGCTTGGGCCAATTGAACCGCCCGAAAGTGCCTGAATTTAAAGGCGCTGATGATTTCGGCGGCGCCCTTTTCCATTCCGCGCAATGGCAACATGATGCGCCGATTACCGGTAAAAAAGTTGCGGTTATCGGCAATGGCCCGTCCGCTGCGCAGTTTATTCCCGAAGTGGCGAAAGAAGCGGCGCATATGACCGTCTTCCAACGCTCGCCGTGCCATGTAGTGCCGCGCAATGATAAAGAATATGGCGCCGTGTCAAAATTCTTGTTCAGCTTTCCGGGCTTTCGCAAATTTTATCGCGGGCTGCTTTATTGGGCGATTGAGAAAAACTTCACCGTATTCAATGAGGTGAAAAACGCCCGCTTCCTTATCAAGCTGTTTAATTTGCCCGGCGATTTAACAAAAATCATCGACGATCATTTTGACGAGCAAGTCAAAGATCCGGAAATGCGGAAAATTTTGAAGCCGGATTATGCGGTCGGTTGCAAACGGGTGGTGATTTCAGATGACTATTATCCGGCTTTGCTACGCGATAATGTAACAGTTGAAACAAGCGGCATTAAAAAGTTTACCAAAACCGGCATAGAAACCGCCAATGGCGAAGCGCATGACTTCGACACGATTATTTACGGCACCGGTTTCGCATCTACCGATTTTCTTGCCCCGCTCGATGTTAAGGGCACGGATGGGGTTGATTTGAATAGCGCGTGGAAAGATGGTGCGGAGGCCTATCTCGGCATCACCATGCCGCATTTCCCGAATTTCTTCATGCTGTATGGCCCCAATACCAATCTCGGCCATAACTCCATCATCTTCATGATTGAGTGTCAGGTGAATTATATTATGAGCTGTCTCAACAAGCTGGATGAGCAAAACGCCGCCAGCATGGATTTGAAACCGGCAAAAATGGCCGAATATGCAGATTTCTTGAAAGCCCGCATGGACACATCGGTTTTCGTTCAGGAATGCGATAGCTGGTATAAAAATGACAGCGGCAAAGTGACCAATAACTGGCCTGAGTTTACTTATGTATATCAGGAAGCGACACAGTCGGCAGAAACCGATGCTTATCAGTTTGCCGGCACCAATAAGATTGCAGCTGAATAGAAGAGACTTATGAAAACCTGTTTGTTTGCTGCGGTTATGATGATAACCGCCCTTCCCGCTTATGCCGAAATCATGGTGCATGACGTCACCGCTCGCCTTGGTATTGGCGACCGCCCCGGCGTGATGTTTGCCATGCTACACAATAAAGGCGCGGCTAGCGCGGTTGTCAGTGCGCAAAGCCGGTCATTTGAGCGCATTGAACTGCACACACATCAGCATGGCGAAAATGGCATGATGCGGATGGTGAAAGTTGACGCTTTTGAGATTGCGGCCAATGGCATGTTGAAGCTGCAACCGGGCGGCGACCATTTAATGTTGTTCGGCTATCGCGGCGCAAGCGGCGATGAGGTGACCGTGACGCTAAATTTTGCAGATGGCCGGACGGTGGATTTATCGGCCACGATGCAAGCGCGGCAGAAAAACCGACATCAGATGAAAATGCAAAATAAAATGGAAGACCATTCAGGTCATCATTGAAGGCACTAGCTATTTGTTTCTTCCAGCAAATCCAAATGCTCAGCCTTTAACAGCACACGCTCGCGCAAATTCGGATCGGTCAGAGCAAATTCCAAACGTTCGCGAAACGCTGAGGTGAAAGATTGAAACATCGCCAATGATAAGGATTCGCGTCCATCAATGGGCCGCGTATCGCCGCTGAAATCATCGAACAGCATATAATCAGCCGCGTCCAAATTGTCATAATCGGTGCTGAGCAAATCACCCGGAATGGCGACCAAGCCGGTGATTGAAACCACCTCATCGCCGGTGACAGTGCCGATAACCGATATTGCAGTGGCCGAGGTTTGCTTGACGGTTTCAACTTTCAAGCGCGGCAACCAGCCCAGCAATTCATGCAAATTGGCAGCAATGGCAATCGATTCGGCCCGCGTCAGCCGATCAACCGCCTCAATACGGGCCTGTTTTTGCAATTCAATAAACCGCGAACGCTCCCAAATATTGGCCAATTCGCCCTTAAGATGCTGTTTTAACTTTGGAATATCCATTTTTACGCGCTCCGTAGGGGAGATTTTAACCGCAAAACCGCCACTTCGGCAGGAAAAACGCATTTTTTTTAAATTTTTTGCTGGCCGCGGCAATCTGACGCTCTAATATCAATACTGTTTAAACATGGGAGTACGAGTATGAATATCGTAAAGCGTATGAAGGTTGCCGCTGCAGCTGCAACCCTCACCGGTCTTCCGTCGCTAGCTATGGCGGCTGATGCCAATCTTCAGCCCGACGATTTTGTCGGCATTTCTTTCTGGTTGATTTCAATGGCCTTGGTGGCTTCAACCGTTTTCTTCTTTATCGAACGTGACCGCGTTGCCTCAAAATGGAAAACCTCTCTGACGGTTTCCGGTTTGGTGACTTTGGTTGCCGCCGTGCACTATTTCTACATGCGCGATGTATGGGTAGCGACCGGTGAAACACCGACCGTTTACCGTTACATTGACTGGCTGATTACAGTGCCGCTGCTGATGGTGGAATTCTTCCTCATCCTGTCAGCCATCACTGCCGTTCCGGCCCGCGTGTTCTGGAAATTGCTGGTTGGTACAACGCTGATGCTGATTTTCGGTTATCTGGGCGAAGCAGGTTACATGAATGTAACTGCCGGTTTCGTTCTCGGTACCGCAGCTTGGATTTACGTTCTGTATGAAATCTTCAAAGGTGAAGCAGGACAGCTCAATGCTGAAAATGCCAGCCCGGCCGTGCAATCTGCCTTTAGCCTGATGCGTTACATTGTAACCTTTGGCTGGGCAATTGACCCGCTCGGCTATTTGATGGGTTACATGATGGGCAGCGTCGATGCAGACACGCTGAACATTATCTATAACCTGGCTGACGTGCTTAACAAGATCGCATTCGGTCTGATTATTTGGCACGTTGCTGTCACGGAAAGCGAAGCATAAGCTTTACTGACCTATCTTCTGGGGCCGGTGCTCACGCGCCGGCCCTTTTTTTGTGCATGTTTTTATTGGCAGATTGCACTTCTGCGCCTAGACTTTTCTTCAAAGCAAAAGACAGCTTAAGAGGGAAAGCACATGTCGAACCAAATGATTGCCAAATGGCACGCCTATATGGAAAACCCGAGCGAAGAAGCGCTGAGTGCCATGTTGCATGATGATGTGACGTTCATCTCGCCGGTGGTCTTTACCCCGCAGCAAGGCAAAGCGAAGACCATGCAATATTTACTGTCGGCCGGAACCGTGTTTAACGACACGCAGTTTAAATATGTCAATGAGACCGAAGCCGGCAATCGAATGATTTTGGAATTTGAATGCCAAATGGACGGCAAATATGTCAATGGCGTCGATATTATTGACTTTGATGATGACGGGTTAATCACCCAGTTCAAAGTTATGGTGCGCCCGTTGCAAGCGGTGAATATGCTTTGGCAACAAATGGGCGAACAGCTCGAAAAAATATCCGCTTAAGCCCGATAAAGGCGATAAATCACTTGCCGTTGGGCGCCGCTATGGCGATAAAACAGCCATAGGAGACGTTTATGACTGATGCCCTCATCGAAGCGCAAAGCATTAGTGTTCGCCGCCAAGGCGGGCTGGTGCTGGACAATGTTTCCCTTACGCTTGGCGAGCATGATTTCATTACCCTTATTGGCCCAAACGGGGCCGGTAAATCAGTGCTGCTGCGGCATTTATTAAAGCTGGAAACCGCCGATAGCGGCACGGTGCGCCATCGTGACGGGCTGAAAATCGGCTATGTGCCGGAACGTTTTCAAATTGACCCGACCCTGCCTATGCAAGTCAGTCGGTTTTTAACGCTGAACAATCAACTGGCGATTGAAAATACCGCCGCTTTGGCCGAAGAAACCGGATGCATCGATTTGCTGGACAAGCCTTTGGCCAATCTTTCAGGTGGTGAATTGCAGCGGGTTTTACTGGCGCGGGCGCTGAGCAATAATCCCGATGTTTTGATATTGGATGAACCGGCGCAAAACCTCGATGTTGCCGGTCAATTGAACTTCTACAAGCTGATTGAAGAAATTTATGAAAAGCGCGGTCTGTCGGTGCTGATGGTCAGTCATGATTTGCATATGGTGATGAACTCAACCCGCCAAGTGGTTTGCCTGTATCACCATATTTGCTGCTCCGGTGCGCCCGAAAGCGTCGCCCGCGACCCTGAATTCATTCAAATGTTCGGGCAGGATATGGCGCAAATGATGGCCGTCTATCAGCACAGTCACGCGCATGACCATACGCATGATCATGACCACGCACATATGCATGAGATAAAACCATGATGACACCGATGCTCATCACCGCCATCGCCTTGGCTTTGCTGGCCGGGCCTTTGGGCTGTTTTGTTGTTTGGCGGCGCATGGCCTATTTCGGCGACGGTCTGGCTCATTCGGCTTTGCTGGGTGTCGCGGTCGGCATGATTATCGGCATGAGCAATCAAATCGGCATGATGCTGGTCGCCATCAGCTTCGCGGTTTCGCTGATTTGGCTGCGCACGCAACGTCTGCTGGCCACCGATACGCTACTTGGTATTTTGGCCCATGCTGCCCTGTCGCTTGGCGTTGTGGCCATGGCTTTGCTGGGCATTGAAGACGCGGAGCTGCATGATTATCTGCTCGGCAGTCTCGATAATGTGACGCCCGATATGCTGGTCTATGTGGTGCTGGGCTGCGGCCTGTCGCTTGGCCTGCTGATGCGGCTCTGGCCCGGCCTGTTGCTGATGACGTCCAGCGAAGAATTGGCTCATGCGGAAGGTGTGCCGACGCGCAATTACGAGTTCATCCTGATGTTGCTACTGAGCGTCATCGTTGCCGCGGCGGTGCAGATTGTCGGCATTTTGCTGATTACATCGCTGCTGATTATTCCCGCTTCCACAGCCCGTCTGGTATCGACATCGCCGGAGCGCATGGCCATAGGCGGCAGCTTGCTGGCCGCCGCCTGCATGCTGGGCGGCCTGCCCATGGCGATTGGTTTTGACCTGCCATTGGGGCCAAGCATTGTTACCTTATCAGTGGCTTTATTCGTCGTGGTATTGACCGGCCGACAATTAGCCGACCGGTTCAAATCCTCTAATTAACCCAGATTGGCGATGAGTAAGCGCGCTCTTGCAGCGTCGCATCCAAGCCCGGGCGCGGCGGCACACCGGCGCGCAACGCATCCCAAGTTGACCAGCGGCAGCTTGGGTTTTCCAACACACGGACATAATAAAACGCCTGCTGACCCTTTTTATATTCGGGGTCTGACCAAACCGTCTTCAACTCATTAGCCGATGTATCAGCCGATACGTCGCAAGTCTTCAAATCAACTTTGGCGTTATTGTCGGGGCAACGATGGTCGCGACCCGGTTTTTTGCCACCGGCACAAGCCACATCAAAAACTTTCTCAGCCGATTTGCCGTTTTCTTTCAGCCAGCCTTTGACAATTTGCACGCGCTGCAAACCGAATGATCTGGCGTCGCGCATCGCCCATACCAAAAACTCCGGTGATCTGCGCCCTTTAACGGTTAAATCGCCGCCCATGGAAACGCCCTGCTTATAGGCGCGCTTCACCATATCGGTTTTGTTTTCAATGTTGCGGCTGAAGTCAGCTGATGCGAAAAACCGCAGCTTAATGCGCGGACCGGTGGTTGCATAAGTTTCTTTGCGGCGCATCGCATCAAAAATATCTTCGCGGGTATTTTCATCAGCCCATACGGCGGCCAAGCCTGAGGCGCCCCATGTATGGAAATTATTGATGTTATATTTGCCGCCCTCTTCATTCGGCTTTTTCAACGGCACGGAGCCACGCAATTCAGCATTGGAATCCACCAGACCGATTTTCGACCAATAATTATGTTCGTCAAAAGCACCCGCGCCGACATGCGTATCAGACGCACCAATCATGCCGAATTTATACGGATTACCTTTGCCTTGCGCCGCCATTTCCAAACCGCGCAAATAAGCCTGCCGCACATAAGAGCCGTCGGGCTTACTTTCCGTCCAATTACCGATACGGAACGGCATGGTTTCAAAATCGGCAAACTCATCATTTGGAGACAGAAGCGGATGGGTTTCACTATCGCCTTTAACTTGCGTCATTTCGACAATCGGTTCATTGCGCATACGGGTCTCGGCATAATCCATATCCATCGGGCTGCCATCCCATTTCTTGGTCATGAACATTAAGCCGTTAGAGCCGTTGGAATTATGCGGAATGGCAATCGAGTCCATGCCGTTTTCGCGCAAGCCATCCATCCAAGCCCATAAATCTTCCGGATTGGCAGACATGATACGGCTAAATGGCAGGCTCGGCGCTTTATCGCCACGGAAAAACACATTGCGGTGCAGGTTCTGATTTTCCGGACCGGACGTATATTCATAGCCAATCAGCGTCGAGAATTTACCCGGCTCATTATGCCGATTGGTGGTTTCAATAATCTCAGCCCATGCTGATTTCATCACCTCACTGTCGACCAAATCATCTTTCTTGTCGCTTTTGTTCAGATATGGAAATAATTTTTGAAACGCCAAAATGCGTTCCTGTTGGGTTTTGGCTTTACGCATTTCCAGCGAAATCGGGTGCTTCGACACTTTCAATTTCGGATTATGCATGGCCGGTAACATACCAAGATAAATCGCATGGTCAGTCACTGATTGGAAATCCAACGGCTCGCTCAGCGTCATTTCAAAGCCGGCAGGATGGGTGATGGTCTCACCTTTTGCATAGCGATAAGCATCATCGGGCGTATTGCGATTGCCGAAAATATAGCTGTCAAAAGACAAAAGCGTATGCAAATGCGTTTCGCCAAATAAAACTTTGCGATTTTCAGGCTTATCTGCCGCAAAACCGACAGAAATTGACAGTGAAAAAGCGGCCAAAACCGCCGTAAAACCGGTGTTTTTCATAAATTCCTCCCCAGGTGCGACAATAATAACGGTTTTTTAACCATCCGAAAGCTATTTTAAACCGTAACAAGCACGATATGTACGTTGTCCTCCCGACGAACATGTGCTCTTGGCCCCCAACGTCCCTCCCGCGTTGGGGGCATTTTTTTACCCGCCATTAAGCAAATGACATCAAATTATAAGCAATTTGCGCGGCGGTGAAATCGCTGGCCGGTTGCCCGTCAATCGGCGCCAACTCAACAATATCAATACCGACACAGCGGCGTCCTTTAAGCGTGCTTTCGACCAAATCCAGCGCTTGGTAATATCCCAAACCGCCCGGCACAGGCGTTCCGGTTGCCGGCATAATGGACGGGTCGAGACCGTCGAGATCGAAGGTTACATAAATATTTTGCGGAAAATCGTCAGGCAGCGTGACACTTGAAATATTGCCGCGCACCAAATCACCGGCATCATGTGTAATCACCCCATGCGCACGCCGTGCCGCTTCTTCTTCCTCGGCCAAAGCACGCACGCCGAAAGAAGCCATCGGCACGCCCTCTTGCGCCAGTAAATACATAACGCTGGCATGCGAATGTTTGTGTCCTTGATAGGCGTTGCGAAAATCGGCATGCGCATCAATATGCACCAAGCCGAGCGGTGCATCCAACGCATCGACCACTCCCATCACCGCGCCATAGCTAACGGAATGCTCACCACCAAGCGTCACCGGAACATGCCCGCGTTCGGCAATTTCAGCCGTTAAGCAACGCAAATCTGCCATTACTTTTTCAATATCTTGCGCGCAATCAATCTGCGGATGGGTGAAAATGCCCTCAGCGCAGGGCACTTTACCATTGGTCAAACGCTCAAGCTGGTGACTGGCAGCGACAATTGCCGCCGGCCCTTTCGCCGCGCCGGTGCCATAAGAAACAGTCGCTTCCAACCCGCAAGGAACAATCTCAAAGCGCGCTGTCTGCATATGGTTTTCGGCGGCGGATAATTCCTCACCCAAAAACTGCTTTTCTTTAGCGTCGGCGCTCACGACAGACGCCCTTCAAAATCTTCATAATCAAATTGCTTCACCATGCGCAGCGCGTCGGTCTCGCTATTCCATATCGCCAATGAAGGCAAGCGCGCGCCGTTAAAGGTTGTTGTCTTCACCATGGTATAATGCGCTTGGTCAAGAAAGGCGATGCGTTGCCCGCTTTGCGGCACGGTTTCAAATTTATAGCTGCCGATAACATCGCCCGACAAGCAACTGGCCCCGCCAAGACGCACATCAACATCACCCGCCTCACCCAGCATGGCCGGTCGATACGGCGCTTCAATCACATCCGGCATATGGCATGTCGGTGAAATATCGGTAATGCCCACCGGCCCGTTATTCTCGGTGACATCCAGCACCTCACCGACCAAAATCGCCGCATCAAAACCGATGGCCGTGCCCGGCTCAATATAGGTCTGCACACCAAGGCTTGTTCGCAAATCCTTCAGCAAGTCAATTAATCCGGCGCGGTCATAATCATTGCGGGTCAGCAAATGGCCACCACCCAAATTGAGCCATTGATAGCGCCCCTTATGCGCTTCCAAAAACGGCCGCACCGCCTCAACCGTGCGCTGCAAGGGCTGCAATCCTTGCTCGCATAAATTATGCATATGCAGGCCGGAAATCCCGTCCGGCAGATCATCCAATTGCGAAATCGGCTGGCCAAGACGCGAACCGGCAGCGCATGGGTCGTAAAGGGCAATTTCAGCTTCTGAATGTTCAGGATTGATACGCAATGCAAAATCTGCCCCCGCCGCGGTCGCTTGCGCGGCAAAGCGGTCAATCTGCGCAGTGCTGTTAAACACGATATGGTCAGATAAAGCGGCAATCTCTTCAAATTCCGACGGCTTAAAGGCCGGTGCATAAGTGGCCAATTCACCGCTAAAGCGTTTGCGTGCCAGCCGCGCTTCCCATAGGCCCGACGCACAAGTGCCGGATAAATGCTCGCCAATCATCGGGGCTAAAGACCACATGGCAAAAGCCTTCAACGCAAGTAGAATTTTCGTGTCAGCGGCTTCAGAGACGGCGCGCAAAATTTCCAAGTTTTCGCGCATCTGCACTTCATCAATAACAAAGCATGGCGACGGCACGCGGCTTAAATCAAATTCAGCAAAACGGCCGGGGCCGGAAGATTGTGTACGTAACATCAGCCAAACTCCGGCGCTTCGGGCAGGTCAATATGCTGCCATGACAAACCATGTTGATTGAGCATCGCCATGAACGGGTCAGGGTCAAGCTGCTCAAGATTGAAAACGCCCGGCCGCATCCATGTACCGTCCAGCATTAACGCCGCGCCAATCATCGCCGGTACGCCTGTCGTATAGCTGACCGCCTGACTGCCGACCTCGGCAAAACACGCCTCATGGTCACAAATATTATATAGATAAACCGTGCGCGGCTTGCCCTCATGCGTGCCGCTGACAATATTGCCGATACAGGTTTTACCGATTGTGGTTTTGCCCAAATCACCGGGATTGGGCAGCACGGCTTTTAGAAATTGCAGTGGAATAATTTCACGCCCTTCATAATTCACCGGTTCAATGGCGGTCATGCCGACATTTTGCAGCACTTCCAAATGCGTCAGATATGCATCGCCAAAAGTCATCCAAAACCGCGCCCGCTCAAGTTCGGGATAATGCTTCGACAAGCTCTCCAATTCCTCATGATACATGAGATACATATTGCGCGGGCCGACTTCCGGAAAATCAAAACTTTGCTTATGCGATAAGGCCGGCGTCTCAACCCATTGGCCGTTTTGCCAATGCCGCGCCGGCGCGGTCACTTCGCGAATATTAATCTCCGGATTGAAATTTGTGGCAAATGCCTGACCGTGATCGCCGCCATTGCAATCGAGAATATCCAGCGTCCGCATATCCGATACCAAATGCTTTTGAATATAGGCGGTAAACACATTGGTGACGCCGGGGTCAAAGCCGGAGCCCAATAATGCCATTAGCCCTTTTTCGGCAAACCGCTCTTGATAAGCCCATTGCCAGTGATATTCGAACTTGGCTTCATCGCGCGGCTCATAATTGGCGGTATCGAGATAATGCACGCCGGTCGCAAGGCAGGCATCCATGATTGCCAAATCTTGATAAGGCAACGCCAAATTGACCACTAATTGCGGCTTGGTTTTTTCAATCAGCGCAATCGTATCAGCGACATTATCTGCATCCAGTTCGGCAATCGCAATATCGCGACCGGTGCGTTGCTTCACCGATTGTTGAATATCCGCGCATGGGCCTAAGCGGCGGCTGGCTAAGGTGATATCGGAAAAAACTTCCGCCAGCATCGCCATTTTATGCACCGCTACTGAGCCAACGCCACCGGCTCCGATTACCAGAACAGTCGCCAAGATACCCTCCGCGCTTCGATTTTTAAGGTGAACCCGCCCGTCTCTTCCGGCTGTTTTTGGCGAGTGGTTCAGCGTGATTAGACCCTTTCAATGACGCTGTAAAGCGATATATTGCAGCGCAGGAATCAGTCAAAAATGCCGCATGACACGCTCTGACCGACAGCTGACACCTTGCTATGTTTACATGCTGCAAAGCTGTGATGACGGACCGGCGAAATCTTATGTGGGGTGGACCACTGATTTGGAAAAACGCCTGACCGCGCACAATAATGGCAGCGGTGCCAAAGCGACGCGAGGCCGCCAATGGCGACTGGTGCATAGTGAGGTTTTCAAAACGCGCGGCGAAGCGATGTCGCGGGAATATGAATTAAAGAATAATCGCCCTGAGCGGAGACGCATATTGGGCGAAAAGGGATAAAAAAATGAGTAGCTACACGCAAATGATGGAAGCCTTTCTGGCATCCGGCCCGCAAAATTATACAGCCGATTTACCGGAAACTTGGAAGCAAGGGCGCACTGCCTTTGGCGGCATCACCTCAGGCTTATTATTGGCCGCCATATTAAACGACCATGATGATTTGCCACCTTTGCGCACTATGCAGATTAATTTTATTGGCCCTGCCGTCGACAAATTGACCGTCACCAGCAAGGTTTTACGTAAAGGCAAAAACAATGTGACACTCGGCGCTGAACTGAATAGCGAGGCCGGTGCCGGCACGCATGGCTTTTTCACTTTTGGCGTCGAACGCGAGCTGGATATGGTGATGGATTATCCGCTCAAAGACATTGCCAAACGCCCTGAGGAAATTGAGCCTTATGAATTGAGCAATGGGGCGCCGAATTTTCTGGTCAATTTCGACCGCCGCTGGGTTTCCGGCCCGACTTTTTTCGAACAATCCGACGACCCCGACATGCTGATTTGGACGCGGTTGGTCGACCCTGAAAGCTGGGATAAGGGATTGCTGCCATTGGTTGTTTTGGCCGATACGCCGCCGGCTGCTTTCGGCACGATTAGCGGCGTGCGGGCGCTGTCTTCAATGAATTGGAATATTAATTTCCTGACCGATGATTTCACCACCGAAAATGGCTGGTGGTTAATGCGCTCTGCCACCCGCTTTATCCGTGACGGATATTCATCGCAACTCATTCAAGTATGGAATAGCGAAGGCCGCCGCGTCATGGACTCCATGCAGCACATCGCTATCTTCCAATAGAAAAGCGAAAACGTTGGGGCTTATAGCCCCAACACGAATTTCGACATAATGCCTTTTTGCACTTCAGTGGTGCCGCCGAAAATGGTCGAGGCACGGTTGAACAGCATTGAGTGGGTCAAATGCGGTGCTTTGGCGCGGAAGTTCGGCTCATTATCGCCGACTTTCGGGTCAAAATCTGCCGAGAACAGAACCGTTGAATCGGCACCCAGCATATCATAAGCCAAATCACCCATATCCTGCTGCAATTCAGTGCCCAATGTTTTCATCGGCAGCGGCAAAATAAGGCCGTCGCCTGAGCCTTCTTCGGCAAATAAGGCGCGATTTTCAAGCATTTGCAATGACTCATAGCGCACTGACAATTCAGCATGACGACGCTCAAAAGCCGCTGACTGATAGCTTTCACCGGCTGTTTCAGAAAGATAATCATGCACGGTTTTCAAATTCGCCAAGCCATTGACGATAATATCAGTTCCGGCAATACCTGCCCGCTCATTGCCCAGCAGGAATTTAGCATAGGTCCAGCCTTCATTTTCATTACCGACCAGATTGCTTACCGGCACGCGCACATCGGTGAAGTAAACTTCGTTCAAGTGATGGTCGCCATCAATTGAATAAATCGGCTTCACTTCAATGCCCGGTGATTTCATATCGATAAGCAGGAATGAAATACCTTGTTGCGGCTTGCCTTCCGTGCTGGTGCGCACGAGGCAGAAAATCCAGTCAGAAATATGCGCTTGCGTGGTCCAAATCTTTTGCCCATTGACCACATAATCATCGCCATCGCGAATGGCAGCTGTGCGCAAAGAGGCGAGGTCTGAACCTGAACCCGGCTCCGAATAGCCTTGGCACCAGAACCGTGACCCGTCGAGAATATGCGGCAAATGTTCGGCTTTTTGTTCATCCGTACCAAAGGCACAAATCACCGGCCCGACCATGGTGACACCGAAAGGTGACTGGCCCGGCGCACTCACGCGCGCTGCTTCCGACTGAAAAATAGCTTTCTGCGCATCGTTCCAACCGGTACCGCCATGCTCTTCCGGCCAACCGATGGCGCCCCAGCCATTGCTGTTCAATGTTGCCTGCCATTCAGCCATTTCATCGCGCGTCATGTTAATAATGCTGCCACCGCGAAACGGGTGGTCTTCCGGCAATACTTCTTCAAACCAGCTCCGAATTTCTTGCTGGAATACTTGCTCTTCAGCTGAAAGTTTCAAATCCATGTCTATCTCCTACTCGGTTAAACAGCAGATGGGCAGCTGTGCGCGGCCATCGGCTTCAAACCGAGACGCTCAAAAAGTTCATTATCTTTATCAATATGCGGGTTGGCTGTTGTCAGCAGTGCTTCACCGACAAAAATTGAATTGGCACCGGCTAAAAAGCAAAGTGCTTGCGTTTCATCCGACATCCATTCGCGACCGGCTGAGAGGCGCACCACAGATTTCGGCATCATGATACGCGCCACGGCAATGCAACGGACAAAATCGATCGGGTCGACCGCTTCATTGTCGCCCATTGGTGTGCCGCTAATCGGTATCAGCATATTAATCGGCACAGATTGTGGTTGCGGATTGAGATTGGCCAGCGTCATCAGCATGGAGGCGCGATCGCCGACCTCTTCACCCATACCCAAAATGCCACCGGCACAAACATTAATACCGGCCTCTTGCACATGACCGATGGTTTCAATCCGGTCTTCAAAGGTCCGCGTGGTGATAATCTCGCCGTAAAACTCTTCCGACGTATCAATATTGTGATTGTAATAATCAAGTCCGGCTTGTTTTAATTGCGCCGCTTGATCCGGCGTCAGCATGCCCAATGTCATGCAGGTTTCCATGCCCATATCGCGGACGCCTTTAATCATCTCACAAACCGCATCCATATCGCGGCCTTTCGGGCTGCGCCATGCCGCGCCCATGCAATAGCGCGAGGCACCGGCATCTTTGGCGCGCTGTGCGCCTTCCAGCACTTCATCGACATCCATCAGCTTGGTTGCCTTCAAGCCGGTATCAAATTTCGCGCTTTGGCTGCAATAATTGCAATCTTCAGGGCAGCCGCCGGTCTTAATCGACAGCAAAGTGCTTTTTTGCACCGCATTGGCATCAAACCATTGCCGATGCACGCTTTGCGCTTCAAAAATCAAATCATTAAACGGCAGCGCAAATAATGCATTAACCTCGTCGCGCGTCCAATTATGGCGCGGCGCAATGGCGTTTGGCAGAGGTTCAAATTCGATTGCTTCAGACATAAAAATTCCCTGAGATTTGCTTATCTTTTGGTCTAGCAAGGACCGGTTATTTTGTGAAGCGCGTTCCCGGTGCAGGTGGCGTTTCCGGCGCACCGGCAAAACACTGCGCTTTTGACATCCAATCCGTGGCCACCGCCCCGATAACCTGCAAATCAGTGTCGGCAATATTGCGCACTTGCGTCACAACTTGGCAGAAATCCGCCGCTGCACCCTCAATAAGCTCATTCTCTGACGGCTCGCCAAATTGCCAAATTTCGCCGGATGGCGCGGTTAATTTCACAAACGGCATCGGGCCCGGCGGCGTTTCGCCGCGGGTTGCATAAGTCCAACCAAAGGTATTTGTTCCCAAAACCGCAATCGAGCGAATAGTGTCCTTATTGGCGCGTTCGACGCCAAGCTGGTCAAACACTTCCTGCCCATGCGCCCATGTTTCCATCAAACGGGCCGAGATAGAGGAGCGCGCGCTCATATCGGGTCCGGCCCATTTCAAACGCTTCTTCGGGTCAACATCGACAAAGCGGGCTGCCATATCGGTATAAAATTCATGCCAAATGCCGAGTAATTCGCGGCCCTTTTTGCCGCCATTCCATTCAGCCTCATAGGCGCGCATGCCGCCGCTGCCGGCCATTGCTTTCAACACGCCATCCAGCCAGGCGGCGAAGTTTTCTTCATCGACATAACTTTCATTGGCCGCCCAATTCCACATATGCAAATGCTCCAACACATTATTCAGCGTCCAGCCTTTGAACTGTGTCGGCGCGTCAAAAGCCGCATCGTCCAAATCTTGCATCAATGCATAAAGCGCGTCGCATTCAGCCTTAAAATCCAAAGCTTCTTGAAGCATATCGCTCTCCTATTCCTCGCCCGTATCAATCGCAATCATCAAATCATCGGCCGCCACTTGCGCCTCAGCCGCCACCAATACTTCTTCCACCGTGCCATCAACAGCGGCCAAAATTTCATGTTGCATTTTCATCGCTTCAATAATCGCCAGCCGATCGCCTACCGCAATCGTGTCGCCTTTATTGACGAATAACTCAATCACCTTGCCATGCATGGGCGCGGTAATTTTGCTGCCATCGCCCGCTTCATCGCCCGCCGCATTGCGCATCAGCAAATTGCTGCAATTAAAGCTCAGCCCGTCAATCGTTGCATAGAGCGTCTCGCCTGCCAAAAATGCTTGGCTGACAAATTGTCGACCGTCTGAGTTCAACACCATATGCGTGCCGTCATGCGCGCGCAGCTGCAGTTCGATAATCTCATCGCCAATATGCACCGCATAATGGTTCGGGCTTTTCGAGCGCACGGAAACCGAAACTTCCGCCTCGCCAATCGCCAGCTTATACGGCGTGCGCAAAGCCTCATCACCGGTGAAATTAATCAGCCCTTGCGGCACAGCCATCGCTTTGGCGCGCGCCGCCTCGCGGTCGAAAATAAAATGCCGAACTGCCAATATCGCAATTTGTGTTGCATCCGCCTCCGGCGCTGCCAGTTCTTCGGCGGTAAAGTTTTCAGCGATAAAAGCGGTCGAAAAATCGCCGGAAATAAAATCCGGTTTTTCCAAACAAGCAATCAAGAAATCGCGATTGGTTTTCGGACCGAAAAGGGCCGTATCGGTCAACGCTTCCACCATCAGCTTACGCGCCGCCTCGCGGGTCGGGCCGGTGGTGATGAGCTTGGCAATCATCGGGTCATAAAACGGTGAAATCTCCTGCCCACCGCGAATACCGGTGTCATAGCGCACGCCGTCGCGTGCCAATTGCTCAAAACAAGCCACTGTGCCGGTACTCGGCAAAAACCCTTTGGTCGGGTCTTCCGCATACAGCCGCACTTCAATGGAATGGCCGGTCAGCGTTACATCATCTTGCGTCAGCCCCAGCGTCTCGCCTTCCGCCACTTTGATTTGCAACGCCACCAAATCAAGACCGGTCACTTCTTCGGTCACCGGATGCTCAACCTGCAGACGGGTATTCATTTCCAGAAAATAGAAACTGCCATTGGCATCGAGCAAAAACTCAACCGTGCCGGCGCCGCGATAATCAATCGACTTGGCGGCATCAACCGCCGCCTTACCCATTGCCGCGCGCAGCTCTTCGGTCATTACCGGACAGGGCGCTTCTTCAATGACTTTTTGATGGCGGCGTTGCACCGAGCAATCCCGCTCACCCAAATGAATGACATTGCCATGCGTGTCGGCAAATACCTGAATTTCAACATGGCGCGGTTGCACAATGGCTTTCTCCAAAATCAACTCGCCGGAACCGAAAGCATTTTCAGCCTCCGAGCGCGCAGTTGAAATAGCTGCCGCCAAGCCGTCTGCCGCTTCGACCAAGCGCATGCCGCGGCCACCGCCACCGGCAGCCGCTTTCACCATAATCGGAAAGCCGGTTTTCTCGCCTTCGGCAATCAGCACATCATCGCTTTGGTCTTCACCCTCATAGCCGGGCACACAAGGCACATCGGCCTCAATCATCCGTCGCTTGGCCGCCGCCTTATTGCCCATCAGGTCAATCGCTTCGGCAGTCGGGCCAATAAAGGTCAGACCGGCTTTTTCAACCGAGGCTGAGAAATCGGCATTTTCAGACAAAAACCCATAGCCCGGATGAATGGCATCGGCGCCGCTTTGTTTGGTCGCATCGATAATTTTCTCGGCCACCAAATAGCTTTGCCCGACCGGCCCCGGGCCGATTAAAACCGCCTCATCCGCCATGGCGACATGCGGGGCATCGGCATCCGCTTCCGAATAAACCGCAACCGTGCGAATACCCAAATCATGCGCCGTGCGCATAACCCGACAGGCAATCTCGCCGCGATTGGCGACCAGAATTTTACGAATGGTATTTTTCTGCGCCGACATGATTACTCCTGCACCCAATTCGGTTTGCGTTTCTCAAGAAAAGACGCAACGCCCTCCTTGCCTTCATCGCTTTTCACACTTTTGGCAAAAGCCTCGCCCGCATAGCGTATCATCGCCACATCATCGAGATGTTTATTGGCTTCCAGCAATTCCTTGGTCGCCGCATTGGCACCCGGCGCACAACGGCGCACACCCGCCACCAGCTCGGCCAATTGCGCCTCTGCTGCCGCCATATCCTCAACTGCGAAATCAACCAGACCATAATCAGCCCCTTGCGCAGCGGTGAAGCGATGGCCCGTCAACATAATGCGGCGGGCTTTAATATCACCGGTGCGAGCGACGATATAGCGACCGATTTGCGCCGGCACAATGCCGATAGCGGTTTCGGTCAAAGCCATTTTCGTGTCCTTAACGGCAATCACAATATCCGCCGCCGAGGCCATGCCCAGACCGCCGGCCATGGCCGCGCCATGCAGCACAAAAATAATCACTTGCGGCATAGAGCGGACGGTTAGAAAAAAGCGGCCCATTTTGGAACTGTCTTCGACCACTTCTTCATCCGTACGCACCGCTTGGAAATTGTTTTTAAAACCTTTCAGATCACCACCGGCGCAAAACACGTCACCTTTGCCGCGCACAGTAACGCCGCGAATATCGTCACGGGTTTTCAAATAATCGAACACGGCCTGCAATTCAGCCATCAGTTCATCAGACATGGCATTGCGCGCATCCGGCCTGTTCAGCCAAACGGTTGCCCAATCGCGATCTTCTTCAAGAATAACAACACTGGTTTCCGGCGCTTGCATAATAATCCCCTTAGCTATCCCTTACATGCGGCCAACGCCAAAGGCGTTCGGGTTCAATTTACGGTGCTCTCGCTCCCAAATGGTTTCCAGCGTAAAGCCCAAAATTTTGCGTGTATCGCGCGGGTCCACCACCCCATGGTCAAGCAAACGACCGGAAGTGAAAAACGCATCTTCCTGCGCCGCAAACACCGCCTCAATGGCAGCGCGTTGTTTGGCCAAAGCTTCCATATCCGGTTCTGTGCCGCGCCGCTTGGCAGCGTTTATCGCCACGGTTTCCATGGTTCCGGCGGCGCTCTCACCGCTCATCACACCGGTCATGGCACCGGGCCAGGTGAACAAGAAGTCGGGGCTAAAGCCATATCCGGCCATGCCATAATTACCCGCACCATAAGAAGCGCCGACATAGAATGATAATTTCGGCACGCGAATATTCGATACTGCCTGAATCATTTTTGAGCCGTGCTTAATCATGCCCTTTTGCTCATATTCCGTGCCGACCATATAGCCGGTAATATTATTGAGGAAGATAAGCGGCGTGCCTGCTTGGTCGATGATTTGGAAAAAATGCGCGCCCTTGGCCGCTTCATCGGGCCCCATTGGCCCATTATTGGCAACCAGACCGACCGGATGGCCGAAAATACGCGTCTGCACACAAACCAAATTCGGCCCAAAGCGCGATTTGAACTCGGTAAATTCCGAACCGTCCACCAGACGGGCAATCAATTCGCGGCTGTCATACGGAATTTTATAATCAACCGGCACCAGACCGAGAATTTCTTCCGCATCATAAAGCGGCTCGTCAAACGCGCGTTCAGGCAAAGGCGGACAATGCTCGTTCCAACCAATATTGGCCACCACATCGCGAATTTGGCGAATGCCGTCAGCGTCATCCTCAGCCAGATATTCAATCAGACCGGAAACCGAAGCGTGCATTTCGCTGCCGCCCAATTCGCGTTCATCAGCAATCTCGCCGGTCGCTGCTTGCACCAAGGCGGCGCCGCCAAGCGCTGCCATGCCATTATGTTTGACGCCGACATTATAGTCAGACATTCCGGGCATATATGCGCCCCCCGCCGTTGACGGGCCGTGCAGCACGGTCATGGTCGGAATACCGGCCGCACTTAATTGACCGAGGCTGCAAAATACGCCGCCGCCATGCGCCCATAATTCGACTTTGTACTGCATCAAATTGGCGCCGGCGCTTTCCACCAAATGAATAAAAGGCAGCTTGTTTTTCAGCGCCAATTGCATGGTTTCAAGGTTTTTGCGAAAGCCCATTTCAGTTGCGGCACCGGCATTAATGCCGCTATCGGCAACGCAAACCATGCACCGCACACCGGACACATAACCGATACCGGCCAGCACTGAACCGCCCGGAATCGAGGTGTCGCGGTCCGGGTCATCGACGCAATAGCTGGCCATATTATACAGCGGCAGAAACGGCATGCCGGGGTCCAACAATTGTGCCAAGCGGTCACGCGGGGTTAGCTGGCCGCGCTCTTCAAAACGCGGACGGCGTTTCTCAGATGCTGCTTCGGCGCGCGCTTCCAGCATTCTTAAATGCGCGATTTTCTCAAGCTGCTCCTCACGATTTTTGGCATAGGCCTCGGATTTTTTATCCAATTTGGATTCAAACACAGCCATTACACAGACTCCGCTAATGTTTCAGGAATGGAAATCGGGTGGTCGAGCAGGATTTGCGCATAGGCTTTACCCTGCGGGTCATTGCGCAAGGAAGCCACGCCGCCGCCGCCCAATGCCTCATCAATCAAAATATTCATCGCATGGCTGCCGGGCAAATAATAACGCGCCAGCCCACTGCCCTCGGCCATAAAATGTCCGAACCGTCGACGAATGGCGGCTTCATCCAGCGCCGCCCAAATATAAGGCATATAGGCCGCATCGCGCGCGATAATGCCGATATTGGCCTTATTGCCCTTATCGCCCGAACGCCCCCAAGCCAGTTTGATAAGCGGCACCTCAACCGTGCCTGCCTGTTGCGGCGCATCGGGTTCAGCCAAAGGTGAGAGCTGCGGGCCACTGACCGACGCCGCTTCTTGAAACCGCGTGACCGCGCCATCGACATCAATATCAATGTCGACCTCACCCTTCGGCAAGAGAAACGAAAACAAACGCACCACAGGTGACGGCTTGGCCCGAGAACCGGCAAAAATGGAAAGCCCTGCCGGTGTCGCCAAACCAAGCCCACTGATTTCTTTCAATAGCGCGCCGCAACCGACTTGGCTTTCATGCTTGGCGGCGATTTTCAGCACCACTTCGCGGCTTTGCGGATTGTCGCCCGCCGCGCCGAACTGACTGTCATCACCCAGCACTTCAATACTGGTTTCGCTATAATCGGCCAAATTATGCTGCCGCAAAACCGCCCGCGCACGGGCAAAAGCGGCATCGGCAAAATGGCGTGCTTTTGCGGCTGCGTCGATACCGACAAAACTCATCATTGTGCCGGCGCGAAAGCCGTCTGCATAAGTGGCGCAAACCTTATAGCTATCGGGTGCTGTGCTGCCCTTGGCATTGGCGACGCGCACTTGATTATCGCCCGCTTGTTCAATTGTTACGGCTGAAAAATCACATGCGACATCGGGCAAGAGATAGGCTTGCGGATCGCCGATTTCATACAGCATTTGCTCTGATACGGTGCCGATATTAACCACGCCGCCCGTGCCTTCCGGCTTTGAAACCGTGAACACGCCTTCGCCGTCAATATCGATAAACGGATAACCGATATCGGCAATATCGCCGGATAACTGCCAGTCGGTAAAATTACCGCCGGAAGCTTGCGGCCCGCATTCAATAATATGACCGGCCAATGAGCCTGCCGCCAATTTATCGAAGTCTGAGGCTTGCCAGCCAAAAGCATGGATGCACGCGCCAAGCGTTACCGCGCTGTCGACGCTGCGGCCGGTAATGACAATATCGGCGCCGGCATCCAAAGCGGCAGCGACAGGAAAGCCGCCAAGATAGGCATTGACGCTGGCCAGCGATTGCGTGTCGGGGCAGTCGGCACCTGAAAACATATCTTTTTTATCAGCAAAGCTGTCGCGCGCGGCCAGCAAATCATCGCCGCTAATCACTGCGACTTTCAAATCCAATCCGGCCTCGGCAATCAAAGCCCGTGCTGCCGCGCCACAAGCGGCCGGATTGACACCGCCCGCATTGGTCAGAAT
>CBFIHY010000006.1:0-23120 GCA_965662315.1 Alphaproteobacteria bacterium | reverse complement strand
GCACCGGTGGCAATCGTATTGCCCAATAAGGCGACAGCATTGTTACCGTCGGCCAGATTGACCGCCATAATACCGGAGCCGACAACCGTGCAGACCAGAATTAGCGTGCCCAGCGCTTCGGCAAATAATTTGCGGCTCATGCGCCCGCCTCATCCGCCAAAAAGCCGTCCAACTGCTTTTTAATCATCGCGAACACTTCGCGAAAATGCGTTTCGGTTTCTTCTTGGGAACCGGAAAATTTTGCCGGATCGGGAAACGGCCAGTGATGGCTGGTCGGATGACCGGGCCAAATCGGGCAGGTTTCGCCGGCCGCATTATCACAAACCGTGACAATCACATCCATTTGCGGCGCGTCAGAGCCACCAAACTCATCCCAGCTTTTTGACCGCGCATAATCGGCTTCAATGCCCAGCGCGGCGAGGGTTTCCAAGGCCATGGGATGCACTTCGCCGGTTGGGGTCGAGCCGGCCGAATAAGCCTGCCAGTCAGCGGCGGCGTGGTTCATATAGGCTTCCGCCAGAACCGAGCGGCAGCTATTGCCGGTACATAGAAACAGAATATTTTTCATGCATCTCGCTTAAAAGCCGCATGTGTCAGTTTTGTGAAGCCGGTTTATCGCTCGCATAACGGCGGCGATAACGCTGCGACATATGCTGCATCGGCATCAGCACAAACACATCAACCGTGTTGAAGCGGTGGTCAATAACAGCACCTGTGCCGACCAGTGCACCGGAACGAATATAACCGCGCAGCACCGGTGGCAAAGCGCGGCGCGCCGCTTTTTCGTCAATCGCATCAGCCGCCAGCATATTCATTTCGACAAATTGGTCGGCATGCGCGCGCACTTGCCAGTCACCTGTGCCGCTATGGTGATGATATAAATAGCTGAGCGGTTCGGCCAAACTGTTCGGATCAGTACCGGCAAAACTGGCGCATCCCATCATCGCGTCAATATTGTGCTGCGCCACATAGACGCCAAGGCCTTTCCACATTAATGAAATGCCCTTGCCTGAGCGATGCGCCGGATGCACACAAGAGCGGCCCAATTCCAACAAATTCAAATCGCGGCCAATGCCGTTTAAAAAACCGGTCAGGTCGAACTCACCTTGCGTATAAAAACCGCATTCGCGCTCAGCCACATCGCGGCGCAGCAAACGGTAACAACCGATAACGGTTTCACCATTTGGCAGACGGCTTTTCTTCGGTACTTTTTTGACCTTATCGGTGGTGGTTAAAAGCAAATGTTCGCAGACGCTGTCATAGCGGTCGCTATCGACGCGGCTCAATCTTTGGCGAAACTTCGGATGCGCGCCCATCGACTTATAAAACACCCGATAGCGCAGCGCTTGAGCGGCTTTAATATCTTTCGGAGATTGCGCCAAACGGACTTTTAACGCGCCGCTCTCGGCCAATATCTGCCCGTCCAGCGGTGGTTTACTGGCCGGCGATGGGGTGGCGTGCGGTGCCATATTAGCGGACGAAGTGCTGATATCAGCAATCACTTGTGACATATGCCGTCTCCTGTTGTTCTCGCCGCCGTAATTGGGCTGCATTGATGACATTTGCGCGACATTGATATGACGGTTTTTTGACCGCCGCGCGCCGCGTCACAAATTGGCGGTGATGAGGGTGTAATGGCCGATGCGGTTTTCCGCTTTGGTGCGGTTTTTTTGCCAAACACCGCTATCCATATCTGCCTTTAAACGCGCCAGGCCATGGCTTAATTCGCTTGGCTCCGCATGGCGAAAAGCCGACATGGTGGCGCGCATTTCAGCCGATAGGTAAAGCTGCGGCGCACCGTCCCCGCTATAGAAAAAACCCTCTTGTGTTGTATCGCTCACCTGAAACGGGTGGGTCGCCAAATTGTCAAATCCGGCTTTTTCAAGCGCCGCCATCATATCGGCCAAATCGGGCAAAGCGGCGGCATCTTTGGCAATCATAGCGGGCAAATAATCAGCCAGCCAAAAAGCTTCGGCTTGCGCCCGCGTGGCGGTAAATAAAACCAGCCGCCCATTTGGTTTTAAAACCCGCGACATCTGGCAAAAGGCCTGCCCCAAATCGGTGAAATGATGGGCCGCCAAAACACTGCTGACGCCATCAAATGAACCATCGGCAAAGGGCAGCTTTTCAGCCCGACCGCAATGCCAATCAATCGGCGATAGTGTCGATTTGGGTGGGGCGTTTTTAAGCATCGCAAATGACCGGTCAAGCCCGTGCCAATGCCCGCCCTGCGCCGCCAAGGCAGATGTATAAGTGCCGTTGCCGCAGCCAATATCCAAATAGTGCCGCTGCGCCTTTATCATCAGCGCATCGGCCAGAGATTTTGTCACCGCAGGGTCAGCGCGGCGGGTTTTTGCGTAAAGCGCGGCAATCTCGTTTGTATAGTGTTGCGGCATAAGTTTTTGTAGGCGGTTTACAGCAGGGGGGAAAGCCCTGCTTAATCTGATAGCGGCTTGTTTTGGCCTTGCGAGCGGCCGGATAAAGCGACAAAATGCGGTCAAATTTTCGCGGGGAGAAGATGATGAGCGATATAGCCGAATATATGAATGAAGCCACCCAGAAGGCGCGGGTGATTGACGGCCTGCCTGAGGGTTTGGCACTGCGCCCGATTGAGAAAGTCGGCATTATCGGTGCCGGCACGATGGGCGGCGGCATTGCGATGAACTTTGCCACGGCTGGTATTCCGGTGACCATTATTGAGACCAAGGATGAAGCGCTGACGCGCGGCCTTGGCGTGGTGCGCGGTAATTATCAACGTTCGGCTGACCGCGGTCGGTTTCCGCAAGAAGAAGTCGATGAGCGGATGGACCGCATTACCGGCTCGCTGGATATGACCGCTTTGGCAGATTGCGATTTAATCATTGAAGCGGTGTTTGAAGATATGGGTGTGAAGAAAGAAATTTTCACCAATCTCGACAAAATCTGCAAAGACGGCGCGATTTTGGCGACCAATACATCGGCCCTCAATATTGACGAGATTGCCGCCGTCACCGGGCGGCCGCAAGATGTCATCGGTCTGCACTTTTTCTCACCGGCCAATGTGATGAAGCTGTTGGAAATTGTCCGCGCTGATAAAACCGCCGATGATGTGGTGGCAACGTCGATGGATATTGCGGTCAAGATTGGCAAAGTGGCGACATTGGTCGGCGTCTGCCCGGGCTTTGTCGGCAATCGCATCTTATTTGCCCGCCAACGCGAGTCGCAAAATCTGGTCAATCTCGGTGTCATGCCATGGGATGTCGATAATGCGTTTAACCATTTCGGCTTTAAAATGGGGCCGTTCCAAATGTCTGATTTGGCCGGTCTTGATATTGGTTGGAAAAAAGGCGCCGTCACCGGCAATCCGATACGCGACCGCTTATGCGAAATGGACCGTCGCGGACAAAAAACCGCTGCCGGTTATTATGATTATGATGAAAGCCGCCAGCGCAGTCCCAGCAAAATCACCGAACAGGTGATTGCCGATGTTACCGGCATTGCGCCCGGCCAATCAGGCCTGTCAGAAGATGATATTCTGGCCCTTTGCCTGCATCCAATGGTTAATGAGGCGCTGTTGATTTTGGAAGAAAACAAGGCGCAGCGTCCAAGCGATATCGATGTGATTTGGTGCTTTGGCTATGGCTGGCCCGGCGATACGGGCGGCCCGATGGCTTATGGCGACAAGGTCGGTGCGGCAGCCATTTTGGCGACCATGCAAAAACTGGCGGCCGAAAACAGTGATATTAAAATTGCCCCGACATTGAGCAAATTGGCCGAAAATGGCGGCGCATTTGTCGATTTGGATTTGGGCGGTCTTAAAACAGGCTAAATGTTTTGCGCCAATTTATTGTAAGCGCAGTGCTGTTGGCAGCGGCCATTGGCGCGCGCCCGGCCATGGCGCTTGAGCTATATCTCAAAACCGGTCCGGCTTATGGCGAAGCGGCCTATCTGACCGGTCTGCATAAGACGACGCAGCATTTTGAGGATGCATATTATGTCGCCGATATTGGCCTGCGGGGTAAGCCTGTCAATGGGTTGCGGATGAAATATGATTATCAAAGCAAATCTTTTGATCGGTATAGCGAAACAAATTGGGATACGCATAAGCTGAAAGCCTATTGGCAAATGCCGTCCCTATCGGGCGAAATATATGCCGCCATATCGCATTATGAGCGCAATAATTCGGCTTATTTGGTGACGCAGTATTTCAAACCGAGGCTTATCAAAAACCTGCGCGGCGGGGCGCTCAAAGGTGGGGTGGTGAAGTTTGGCCCGACATGGCGCGATAAGGATTTTCATATTTATGACGCCTTTGATTCGACCGCGCTTGGCGCCGAAATGACATTTTCTCGGCGCGGGCATTATATAAAAGCCAGCGTTTTGGAGCAGGACGCGACCGGCACTTTATACGACCGCAGAACCGGTAAGGTTTCATGGCAGTTCCCGATGGGAGAAAGTGGCCCGCATCGATTTAAAGGGCGGGTCGAACTGCGCCAGCACGATTATTTTGCCGTTACCGAAAACGATAAAACATCGCGCGAGACGCGGGTGAAATGGCGCGCAGAATGGACACGCGCGCTTAACACCGGCTGGTCTGTGCGGGCGCGGGCGCAATATACATGGCGTGACAGTAATTTGGCCGAAACGTCATTTGACGATAGCTATGGCGAAGTGATGCTGATTTATCGCGGCACGGCGCGCATCGATGATGAGAATGAAAATAATTAGCCGGCTTGCGGATGGCTTCTAGTCGACAAAAGCCCGCTCAATAACAAAATCAGCCGGCTCTGAATTGGCCCCTTCTTGCAGCCCATGCTCTTCCATCAGCTCTTTCAATTCCTTGGTCATTTCAATAGAGCCGCAAATCATCGCGCGGTCGGTCGCGGCATCAAGCTTCGGCACATCGAGGTCGTCAAATAATTTGCCCGAGCGAATAAGATCGGTAATGCGCCCCTGCCGCTCAAAGTCTTCGCGGGTTACGGTTTGGTAAAGCTTTAACTTGCCGCGACCCAATTCGCCAATATCCGGATCGTTCAAAAACCCATCGACAATCTCGCGGCTATAGGTCAGCTCAGCCACTTCGCGACATGTATGGGTGACAATCACCTCGTCAAATTTTTCATAGGTTTCAGGGTCGCGAATGAGACTGGCAAATGGCGCAAAACCCGTACCGGTGGAAAACATATAAAGCCGCTTGGCCGGTTTCAGCGCATCCAACACCAACGTGCCGACCGGCTTTTTACCGAGCAGAACCGTGTCACCGGTTTGGATGTTTTGCAATTGCGAGGTCAAAGGCCCGTCCGGCACTTTGATGGAATAAAACTCAACCGTGTCGTCCCAATTTGGGCTGGCCACGCTATAGGCGCGCAAAAGCGGCTTGCCGTTTTCTTGGCGCAGGCCAATCATGATGAACTCGCCGGACCGAAAGCGAAAACTGGCCGGACGGCTCAGGCGAAATTTGAACAAGCGGTCTGTATAGTGATGCACACTCAGCACTTGTTCTTCGGTCGGGGCGTTGCTCATCTGGTTTTCCTAAAACAATAATGCTGCGTTTATAGCGCAACCAAACAGTCGCGCAAGCATATTTACCAATTATTTTTGCATAATAATTATTTCTACATAAATTTTTGTTTTATACGCAAGGCCCGCATTATGCGCCGTCAGCAAAGCGGCAAAAATTTCAGCCCGAACTGCAAGAACAGCCGCCATCCGGTTTCATCAGTGATTTAATTATTGCGCGCCCGCATACCGCCATCCACCGGAATCGCCACACCGGTAATATAGCTGGCCGCCGGCAGTGCCAATGACAAGGTAATATTGGCCACTTCTTCCGGCTCCCCATAACGCCTGAGCGCGGTGCGCCGATGCGCAAATGTTGCCTTATGCTCATCGGGTATCGCTTCGGTAATGCCGGTATGAATGGGCCCGGGGCAAACCGCATTAACGGTAATGCCTTGCTTGCCCAACTCCACAGCCAGACTTTTGGTCAGACCGATAATGCCGTGCTTGGCCGCCCCGTAAGGCGAATTACCGGCGCTGCCGCCCAGCCCCTCGGTTGAGGCAATATTGATAATGCGCGGGCTGTCTGAGCCGCGCAAAGCGTTTAAACTCTGGCGAATAAGCACTTGCGGCCCTTCCAACATAACCGCCAAGCTTTTATCCCAATTGGTCGGATAATCATCACCGTCAATCGGCGAGGGTAAAGCCATGCCGGCATTATTGACGATAATATCCAGCCCCTCAAAATCCGCGATAATCTCAGCCGCGACAGACGCAATGGCAGCATTATCGCTCATATCCATCGCATAGGCTTTGGCACTGTCAAAACCGGCAGCGGCGATTTCCCCAACAATTGTCTCGCACGCCTCAAGGCTCAAATCGGTAACCGCCACTTGCGCGCCCTCGCGGGCAAATAAATGCGCGGTGGCCCGCCCCATGCCGCTGGCGGCACCGGTAACAATTACTTTTTTGCCGGCAACCGAGCGGCTCAATTCGATATAATCTCGCATGATAAACTCCTCTTTGCGCCGAGCTTATAAAGGCGGCGGTGCGGCGACAAGCGGCAAATTATTTTATCGCTTCGGATAAATCCGGCCAGGCGGTTTGCTGCGTTGCCGGACGGTTCGCGATAATCTCAAACCAGGCGGTCATTTTCGGGCATTCGGCAATCATCGCACGCCCTTCCGGCGCAGCGCTTGTTGCTTCGATCACCGGATACATAAATAAATCAGCCAAACTTATGGCATCACCGGCCAAAAATGGGGCTTCTGCCAAGCGGTCTTCCACCACTTGTAAATGATATTTAATCACCGGTAGCGCATCGGCAATCAGCTTTTCGTCACCCTTGCGGCCCATAAGCGGCGCGACAACACGCGGCATAACCAGTCTTTCTTCGGTTATCGGAAACACATAATTGGCTGCAATATTGGCCCATTGCCACATCCGCGCTTGCGCTTCTGCTCCCTCAGGATGCAATGCGCCATCATTGTATTGGCGGTCGATATAAGAGCAAATGGCCGGCGTCTCATAAAAATGCAAGCCGTCCAAATAGGCCGCCGGTGAACGCATAAACGGATGATGCTTGGCCATCTCCTCAGAGCCGGAACCGGTCGGAATGATTTCCCAATCAAGCCCGGCTTCCGCCGCCGCCATGGCGCAAATGCGGGTAAATGTCGACACGGTCGGCCCATAAAAGGTCACATGAACAGCCATATTTAACTTCTCCTCAAGAGGCGGAAAAATGCTAAAACGAGAGCATGAGCGAAACAAGTCCGAAAGCCCCGTTTAATTGGCAGTGCCGCAAAACCTGGGCCACCGCATCCTATAACACCCTTTGGTGCCTTATCGGCTGCTCCATTGGGGATATGGGAACGATTTTGTTTTTCCAATTAAGCGGCATTGACTGGCCGGTCATGGCGATTATGGGGCTGGCTATTTTCAATGGTCTGCTCACCTCCATCGCATTGGAAACAATCATTATGGCGCGGCAAATGGCCTTGAAAGCAGCGTTTCAAACCGCCATCGGCATGTCGCTTATTTCGATGATTTCAATGGAAGTGGCGATGAATGCGGTTGATTATTATATGACCGGCGGGGCAAGGCTCGATTGGCATGTGCTGCCATTTATGTGGGCGGCAGGCTTCATCACCCCGCTGCCCTATAATTATTGGCGGCTAAAAGCGTTGGGCAAAGCTTGTCATTAGATTTGAGCCACTAAATATGAGCCACTCAATTTGAGCCAAGAAAATCAGTCGGCCTCAGCCAATAATTTACCGATAAAGGCAAACGTCTCGGCATTAATCGCTTGAGAGACATCGGCATCGGAAACAAAGCCGTTAAAGCCATGAAACGCGCCGGGCACAATATGAAAATGCATCGGCACGCCGGCCCGTGTCAGCTTTTGCGCATAGGCAATATTTTCATCCAGAAACAAATCCAAATCACCGACCGGCATATAGGTCGGCGGCAGGCCCGACACATCTTCAGCCCGCGCCGGTGCCGCATAGGCCGGCACATCATCGCTGCCGAATAAATCACCCAAATAGCTTTGCCAGCCAAATTTATTATATTTGCGCGACCAAATAAGCGTATCGGGCAGAGCCTCCGATGCCGGTTCAATATTGCGATCATCAATCATCGGGTAAATCAGCACTTGGCCGAGCGGCGTGCACAGGCCGCGATCGCGCAGCAATAAAGCCAGGCCGGCGCAAAGCCCGCCACCGGCACTGATGCCGCCAATAATCACCTTGTTTTTATCAATGCTCAGCGCATCGGCATTATCCAGCAAATGCTTTAACCCGTCATAGCAATCGTCCAACGGCCCGGGATAAGCGGTTTCGGGCGACAAGCGATATTCAACCGACGCCGCATAGCAACCCATTTGCGCCGCCAACAGGGTAAACATATCGCCCTGCGCGGCTTGCCCCAAAACATAGCCGCCGCCATGCACCCAATAAAATAGCGGCTTTTTATCGCCATCACGCGGCTGCATGACGCGCATCTCGACATCATGCCCTTGTGCGGCTTTTGCCGTTTCCACGCCCTGAACAATCGTCTCAGGCACGTCTAGCCCTTCCGACAGCATCGCATCACGCGCATTGCCAACCTCGCGCGCTGCCTGCAAATCTTGCGTCAAATCATTATCGCCGACCAGCTGGCGCATCAGCCCCAAACCTTCGGCCAATTGCGGGTCGATATATGTCGATTGCGTCATCACCGGTTTTCCTAAGCTTCGAGGCGGAAATACATGCCGGCATTATCGCATAGCCGCTTAATCAGCTTTTCACCCATTGCGGGGGCCGGTGTGTAAATGCCACCGGCCAAGCCGTCACTATCTTGCAAAAGGCACATCGCGCTTTCAGCCAGCATTTTGGAGGTCGAGCCATAGCCCGGATCCATATCGCCGCCGCTCGCCGCTTCAATGCGCTCGCCCTTATCCGTCAAACCGATAAACAGCACATCATAATTGCCCGCTTCGCGGCTGGCTTTATCCGGCCCTTCGCCCGGTTGTGGCACATCATCGCCTTCCAACGGATTGCTGGTGGCGACAAAATCAGCCATTGCTTTGCCTTCATCACCGGCACCGCACACCATCATTTCGTCATACAGAAAATCGCTCCCATAGGCATGACCCATAAGCGCGTTTGAGCGGTGAACATTTTTCGTATTAATCGCCGCCATAATAAACGGTGCCACCCACATGCCGGTCGCCTCGTCCTCATAAACCGCATTATCAGCCGGCTGTTCGGGTCCTTGAAAGCCATCCGCCAAAGCAAACGGATTTATCAGCACACCCAGTAAATCCGGGTTCTTTGCGACCGCTTGCATGGTGGCGCCTAAAGAAGCCGCCGTGCCACCTGAAAACTCGCCATTCATCGCCCGCACGCGGCCATGCACTTGGCGACACGGCGCACCGAATTTTTCTTTCGCCGCCTGCTGCAGGAAATAAACCCCCAAATCAAACGGGATGCTGTCAAACCCGCAAGAATGCACAATGCGTGCGCCCGACGCTTTCGCCGCCGCATCATGCGCGCCAATCATTTCATGCATCCAACCGGGCTCCCCCGACAAATCGACATAATCAGTGCCTGCCGCCGCGCACGCTTCAACCAAAGCCGAGCCATAAAGCTGATAGGGGCCGACCGTGGTAATCATCACTTTCGTGCTTTCGACCATGGCTTTTAAAGAGGCCGCATCATCGGCATTGGCAACGACCAAAGGCGTTGCCTCATCAATGCCCATTTCACGGCGCACATCGGCCAGCTTGGCTTCGCTGCGTCCCGCCATCGCCCAATTGACCGAACGGCCATATTGTTTGTTCATATATTCAGCCACCAAACGACCGGTAAAGCCGCTGGCCCCGTAAACAATAATATCAAATTCGCGCTGGCTCATCATTTTCTCCCTTAAGCGGCTCTGTGTCTGCCGATTTTGCTATCCGAGAGTTTAAGGCGGCGCCGGCATGAGACAAGTGTAAATAACGCTAAATTGGCGGATTTTTCACTTTTCATTTTACTTTGCTTTGCTAGTCTCAGCCTTCAGCCTTGGGAGGGGTTTCATGTCATCAGCAACTGCACAAACCGATAAGATTTATAAGGCGCGCCATTATGCGCTGGGTATTTTGGTCGTCGTCTACACGTTTAATTTCATCGACCGGCAAATTTTGTCAATTTTGCTGGAACCGGTGAAAGCTGATTTGGGCCTCTCCGATACCGCGATGGGCATGTTAACCGGTTTTGCCTTTGCCATGTTTTACGCCACTTTGGGCATTCCCATCGCGCGCTTTGCCGACCGCACCAATCGCCGCAATCTCATTGCCGGTGCGTTGGCTGTTTGGTCCATCTTTACCGCCCTATCCGGTCTGGCTCAAAATTTCTGGCATTTGCTGGCCGCGCGTATTGGCGTCGGTGTCGGCGAAGCCGGTTGTTCGCCGCCCGCGCACTCAATGATTGCCGATTATTATCCGGCAGAGCAACGCGCCACCGCCTTGGGTATTTACTCTTTGGGCATTCCTTTCGGCATTATGTTCGGGCTGTTTGCCGGTGGCTGGATTAATGAATTTTTCGGCTGGCGCGCCGCGTTTTTCGTTGTCGGCGTGCCCGGTATCATTCTCGCTCTCATTGTCCGCTATAGTTTGGCTGAGCCACCCCGCGGCATGGCTGAAGGCCGTGTTGATAGTGGCGAGCAACCGAGCATTAGCGAAACGCTGGGCTATTTATGGCAGAAGAAATCATTTCGCCATATGAGCTTTGCCGCCGCGCTGACCGCTTTTGTCGGCTATGGTTTTGTCACATGGGCACCGGCTTTTCTCATTCGCTCTTTCGGCATGGGCACCGGTGAAATCGGCACTTGGTTCGGACTCATTCTCGGCGTCGCCGGCGGTATCGGCATTGCCGGTGGTGGCTATTTGGCCGATAAATTCGGCGCCAAAGATCCGAAATGGTATCTTTGGACCACTGCCATTGCGCTGCTCGTTGCAACGCCGTTCAATCTAATCGTGTATCTGGCAACCGAAAGCAGCATCGCACTTTTGGGCATGATTATTCCGGTGCTGTTGGGTAATTTCTATCAAGCAACAACTTTCAGCCAAACACAGGGTATTTCCGAATTGCGCATGCGCGCGGTTGCGGCGGGTATTTTGCTGTTCATCATTAATTTCATCGGTCTCGGCTTCGGGCCGCAAATTGTCGGCGTGGTGTCAGATTTGCTGGTCGATAGCTATGGCACGGAGAGCCTGCGCTATGCGCTGCTCATTTGTTCGCTGGTTAATATTTGGGCGGCGGTGCATTACTTCATTGCCGGTCGGCATTTGAAAGATGACCTTGTTAGCGAGGGCTAAATCTCAAAAGAGCATAAGCCGGCGCATCCGTTTGGCCGCATGGGCGTATAATCTTTCATGAGTGAAACAAACAGTGGTGGCGCACGCCCGAAAATGCGCTTCATGTCGATGTTCAGTGAAATCGCCCCGCTGGTGGCGTTTTTTCTGGTCAATGCGGCTTACGGGCTTTACGCCGGTGCGGCGGCTGCGGTTATTGCCTCGGCACTGCTTATCGGCGTCACTTGGGTGCTCGAGAAACGCTTGGCGCGCTTTGCGCTATTTGCCACCTCCATTGCCGCGCTGCTGACATTAGCGGCGATTTTGGCCGAGGAAAAAACCTATATCAAAATCCAGCCAAGCTTGTTTTCAGGCGCTTTTGCGGCGGTTCTGCTTATCGGTCGGTTGCGCGGCAAAGCGATGATGCTGGTGTTTTTCCGCGCCCAATTTGATCTGCCGGAAAAAATATGGTTTGCCTTATCTGTGCGCTGGGGGTTGTTTTTCCTCGCCGCCACCATTGCCAATGAAGTGGCATGGCGCGTGCTGAGCGATGACCAATGGGTGGCGTTTCGCGTCTTTGTCATGGCCCCGGCCACCGGCTTGTTCATGCTGGCGCAATTGCCGATAACCTTGCGCGGACAAAAACAAATGCGGCGCGAGATGAACGCCGATAAAGCCTAGCGTGCCCGTTCGCGCAAAGTAACGATAACCCGCCATAAAATAAGCCCGAGCAGCCAATAAAGCGCAAAGCGAATGGCCCAAAATTTGGCAATCGTCGTGCTGCTGGCGACCTCGATTTGCGCCGCCGTTAAATCCGGAAATCCGTTCAACATCATCGCCAATTGTATGTTTTCGGCATAATCAAGAAACATCACCGCCACTACCGGCGCGGCAATCGCTTTCAGATTTAAGTTTTTAGCCGCCAAGGCCAAAAGACCGGCAAAAAATGCGCCATAGACCAGCGGAAAAACCATATCCAGCGTCAGTGTGAATATCATATGCAAATGCCGGCCGGCTTCGCCGAACAACAACATTTGCTCGTTCAGCATATCTTGGCCATAGCCCGGCATTTCATCCAGCATCACCGTGCCGAGCTGGGTTTTCAGCCATTGAAAACCGAGCATACAAAACACCACAGCCAATAGGCCGGCCAATAAGTAATTGCGTTGCGATAAGGTTTGCGCCAAGCGGTCCATTTTTTTTATCAGTGATTGCAAAACCGTTTCCCCTTGTTATGTTCTTCGCCTGAAAGCCTAGCAGCTTACAGTCGATTTTCAAGCCGAGCGAAAGGGCAGGCCGATGCATGAAACATATAAGGCGGTGATTTGGGACTTTGGCGGGGTTATCACCTCCAGCCCGTTTGAAGCCTTTAACCGCTATGAGGCGGCCCATCATCTGCCGGAAGATTTTATCCGCACCATTAATGCGACCGATCCGGACAGCAATGCATGGGCGAAATTTGAGCGCAGTGAAATCGACGCCGATGAATTTGACAAAACTTTTCGCGCCGAGGCGATAGCGGCCGGCCATGATGTGCCCGGCGCCGATGTGCTGGCGCTTTTAGCCGGTGACATTCGCCCTGAAATGGTCGCGGTTTTGGACGGGTTGAAAGCACGCGGCTATCGGCTGGCCTGCATTACCAATAATGTCAAAACCGGCAGCGGCGCAGGCATGGCGCGCAGCCAAGACAAAGCCGATGCGGTGGCCGCGGTCATGACGCGGTTTGAACATGTGATTGAAAGCGCCGAAGTCGGGGTACGCAAACCGCAGCCGGAAATTTATCATATGGCGTGCGATAAGCTGGGCCTTGAACCCGCGCAATGCGTGTTTTTGGATGATTTGGGCATTAATTTAAAACCCGCCCGCGCCATGGGCATGGGCACGGTGAAAGTGCTGAATGCGGCGCAAGCCATTAAAGATTTATCCGACCTTTTAGGGCATCAGCTTGCTTAACCGATGCGCTTATTTTTTGATGCGATTGCGAAATAAGCGCAACACTTTGAAACTGAAAAACCCCGGCAATTGCTTGCCGGGGTTTGTTTTATCTTAGCGCTGAGACCGCTTGCTTAGTGAGCAAGCGCGCCGCTTGGCGCCTTAGGCGGTTCTTTGCGCGGGAAAATCATTTCCATCACAACCGCCAGAGCCGGCAATGCGGTAACCGCCATAATCATATTAATCATGAACATGAAGGTCAGCAGCAAGCCCATATCAGCCTGGAATTTCAGCGCTGAGAAGGCCCATGTCGACACGCCGACAGCCAGTGTCAAAGCGGTAAACACCACCGCCATGCCGGTTTCGTTCAGCGTCTCTTTAAAGCTCGCCGTCACGTCAAGACCGGTTGATAAGTGGAATTGAATGCGGTTGTAAATATAAAACGCATAATCCACCCCAAGGCCGACCGCCAGCACCATCCGGCAAGGTCGCAACCGTCAGACCGATTTCCAACAGTTCCATGAACCAATAGCCCATAAAGGTCGCCAAAGTCAGCGGCACACAGCAGGCCACTGTGGCGCGCAAGTCGCGATAGGTGAACAACACCAAAGCGATAATCGTGACATAGACGTAAATCATCATCGGCAATTCAGAGACTTCAATCTCTTCATTAACCGCCGCTTGCACGCCCATATTGCCGGACGCCAAACGAATTTCGACCGGCACCACTTCATGCTTGTCAATTTTCACGCCTTGGCTGCGCAACTCATCGAGCAGGCTTTCCGGCGAGTCTTGATTGACATCATAGGTAATCGCCAAAGCCGGTGATACGCCGTCATCGACCACATCGGTACGAATGCCCAGATTGATATTGCCCGGATCGCGCATTGGCGGGTCGGTGACAACCATCAAATCGGCAATCGGCGCCGGCTGGTTTTCACGGAACTCTTTAATCGCACCGGTGACACCTTTAATGGTGGTCGCTTTTGCGTCATCCAAAAAGACCAGCTGGGTCAGCAAGGTGCATTCTTCATTCAACAGACCGGTGCTGGCACCGATCGGCGATGAAGATTGAACCAAGGCATATTTATTGCGCGGCAAGGCTTGCCATTTCAAATTACCCTCATTGAAACCGGCACTGGATTGACGCGTCACATAAGGCAGCGACAAAACCAGCGAGACACCCTCGACATTGCGCAAATACCAGGTGAACTCATTGAGATATTTCATATACGGGTAATTGATGCACGCTTCGCGTGGCGTTTCGACAATCACCGTCAGCAGATTAAGGCCAAGGGCAAATTTATCGGCAATCTGACGACTGTCTTCATTGTAGCGCGCTTCTTTGCGCAGTTCCGGCGAACCGGCATGCAACGCACCGACATGGCGGTTTTGGCTTTGAATGAAAGCCGTCACAAACAAAATCGCCGATACGGCCAGCACCGCCAAAGCGGCACGTGGGTTGGCAATATTGCCGAGTTTTTGCATCAAGCGCACACGGCCTTCGCGGGCTTTCGCCGCCCGTTCAACAAACCCGTCTTCGATTTTGAAATAACTGGCCAAAATCGGCAGCATGATGAGATTGGTCAGAATTTTCAGCGCCACACCGATAGAGGCGGTGATGGCCAATTCTTGAATCATTTGGATGGGAATAAGCACCAAAGTACCGAACCCGACCAAGTCCGTCACCAGCGCCATGGAGCCCGGAATAAGCAGGCCGCGGAAGCTGGCACGGGCCGCTTCATCAGCCGTTTTACCCGACGAAATTTCTGCCGTAATCAAATTAATCTGCTGCACGCCATGGCTCACACCAATGGCAAAGACAAGGAACGGCACCAAAATCGCCAGCGGGTCGAGGCCATAGCCCAAAATGTTCAAAATGCCGAACTGCCAAACCAGCGAGGTCAGCGAGCAGAACAACGGCAAGAAGGTCAAAACGATTGAGCGCGCATAAACATAAACCGACAAAATCGTCAGCAGGAAGGCAATCGCAAAGAATTGCACCACTGTGCTCGCACCATCGGCAATATCACCGATCAGCTTGGCAAAACCGATGATTTGCACTTCATAGACATCGCTCTCAAACTTGTCGCGAATTTCGCTCTCCAGCTTATCGGCGAGATCAAAATAATCCAGCCGCTCGCCTGTCTTAACGTCGTAATCGAGCAATTCAGCGCGCACCATGGCGGCTGAGAAATCATTCGCCACAAGCCGCCCGACAAAGCCGCCGCGCACCACATTATTTTGAATGATTTGCAATGCCGGCTCACATTTCGTGGCCAGGCTGGCAGTTTTCAGACGCGACACGCATTGGCTGTCAATATTGTCCAGCGTAATGGTGCCGGGGATCACGTCATCGGCAACAAAACCGTCTTCAGTAATTTCAAAATAGCGGGAGTTCGGCGTCCAAAGCGAGGTCAGCGTATGACGCGCCACACCCGGCATATAGAACAAGCCATCGGTCAAATCTTTATAGCGACCGAAGAAATCCTTATTCCAAATATCGCCTTCGCGCATTTTCAGCACCACAATAATGCGGTTCGAGCCGAATAAGCGGTCACGATATTCTTGGAATGTTTGGATATATTCATGACCGGCCGGCAATTGCTTTTCAAAGCCGGCAGTCATTTTCAATTGTGTTGCATAATAGCCGCTATACAGAGTGAAAGCGGCAAAAACTGCGAGAATGAGACCGCGAAAGCGGAATAATACGGTTTCTAATTTTTCTACCATCAGGCCCTCCCAAGACCGATAACGGCCCCGCTTGAGGGGCCGTGTTTATGGTTGCAAGTTCACACCAAACAGCCGCCAAGAGCAAGGGGAAACTTGACCATTTATCGCTTGCATAATGCCGCACCATGGGTTTTTTTCAGCTTGGGAGCGTTCACATGAGCATAAAATCAACCAGTGACGGGATATCGGCCGAAGATGGCCGCCCGATAGATGGCCGACAATCGCCCGCTGCCTTAGCCATTCAGCGCGGTGTTATGCGGTTTTGCCAGCAACAAAACATTGCTTGCCTGCCGGAAGTGCCGCTGCCCAATCATCGCCGCGCCGATTTAATGGCCGCCACCGATAAGGGCGAATTGTGGATAATTGAGATTAAAAGCGGCTTGGCCGATTTTCAGGCCGACAATAAATGGCCGGATTATCTGCCCTATTGCGACCGGTTTTATTTCGCCGTTGACCCGGATTTTCCGGTGGAGCGCCTGCCTGAAAATAGCGGGCTGATATTGGCCGATAGCTATGGGGCGGAAATCATCACTGAAAACGGACCGGAAAAATTGGCCGCCGCACGGCGCAATTTATTATTACGCCGCATGGCCCGCATTGGCGCGTTTCGATTGGCCCGCTGGGGCGCACAAATCTAAAAATTCAGGTCTAAAATTCAGGTCTAAAGATTTAGCCCTAATAATTTGAGCGAAGACGATAAATCAGCGCGGTGCCCGCTTGGCCAAAATTCGCTGCAAGGTGCGCCGATGCATGTTTAACCGGCGTGCGGTTTCCGACACATTGCGGTCGCATAATTCAAACACACGTTGAATATGTTCCCAGCGCACACGGTCGGCTGACATCGGATTTTCAGGCGGTGCCGCGCGGCCCTCAGGGTCGGCGATTAAAGCGGCATGAATTTCATTGGCATCGGCAGGCTTGGCCAAATAATCAACCGCACCGCGCTTAACCGCTTCCACCGCTGTTGCAATATTGCCATAGCCGGTCAGCATGATAATGCGCGCCTCAGGATTATCATTCTGCAGTTTTTCCACCACATCGAGGCCATTGCCGTCATCGAGGCGCATATCAACCACCGCATATTGCGGTTTCACCTTGCCACCCAGTGCGATGCCTTCAGCCACGGAAGCGGCGGTATGCACGTCATAGCCACGGCTTTCCATGGCGCGGCCAAGCCGCGTCAGCCATGGTTGATCGTCATCGACAATCAATAGGCTGGCACCTTCATGTGCGCTGGCAGTTGCTTCACTCATCACAGACCCCTTTTGAGAGAGATGGTGTTTTTCGTTCAATCTCTATATAGGCCTTCATTTAACGCTTTCAACCGCGCTGTGCCTTAGGCGCTCTAGCGCTGTTCCAACCGCGCGCGCGGCCATTCAATACGCACACATGCGCCGCCCGGCATGGCCCCTTCAATCAATTCGGTTTTCTTTAAATTGCGGGCCGAAACGTCAGCACCGGAGCGTTGCAGCAAAGTGCGGGCAATAAAAAAGCCAAGGCCGAGGCCGAAGCTGGCATCATCTTCCGCCGCATCGCGCAAGCTTGATGCCTCGCGGCGACGTGATGAAGTATAAGGCGCGCCCAATTGGGCCAAAATATCAGCCGCAAAACCCGGCCCGTCATCGGCAATTTCCAACACCACGGTTTGCGGCGAATAGGTCGCCGACACCCATACGGCGCCGGCAGCAAATTCAGCGGCATTTTCAATAATATTGCCAAGCCCGTAAATCAATTCCGGCTGACGCCGCAAATGCGGTTCGCTTGTCGCCAATAAACCATTGGCATGGCAGGCAATATGCACTTGCTTGTCACTCAAGCCGCTTTCCAGCACCGCCTCATCAATCAGGCCGCGCAGGCTGATTTCCGACAATACCGGATCATTTTCTTCGCTCGCCAAATCGGTCAAAATATTGCGGCAGCGCAATGCCTGCTCGCGCATTAATTGCGCATCTTCGCGCAGACTTTCCGGCAAATCCTCGCGCGCCGCCAACTCACCCGAGACCAGCACAATCGTGCCCAAAGGGGTGCCCAATTGATGCGCCGCCGCCGCCGCCAAGCCGTCCAAAGCCGATAATCTTTGCTCGCGCGCCAAAACTGACCGCATGGCGGTAAGCGCGGCTGACATGCGTCGCCCTTCGCGCGTCACCCGCCAGACATAGGCCGGAATAAAAGCCAGCGCCAACATCATTGCCGTCCATAAGCCCAGCCGCATGAGCGGCGGAAAATCCGGTGCCACGCCGCGCCATGGCAAAGGCCAATGAGTGAGCGCCAAAACACTGACGATCAGCATGGCAAATATCACCAATTGCAGCGTTGTGCGCCAATTCAAAAGACTGGCTGAGATTGTCACCGGCGCCAAAAGCAAAACCGAAAACGGGTTCAACAAACCGCCGGTCAAATAGAGCAGCAAGCCCAATTGGCCCATATCAAAAGCCAGATAAAACGCCGTTTGGCGTTGGGTCATCATATGATTGCGCGGCATAGTGACGAACAAGACCAGGTTCAAAAGCACCGCCATGCCAATCACCGCCAAAATCGCCGCCAGAGGTAAATCAAAGCCAAAGCCCAGATAGACCATGGCCACCGCCGCGCTTTGGCCGGAGATTGCCAGCCAGCGCAAAAATATCTGTACGCTGAGACGCACTGCCGGTTGGTCCAGTTTATTTATATATTCGCGACCGCCGGCCGCATCTAGCTGTGCTTGTGCCATAAATTCCACCTCGCTATAAACAAGCATCATTGGGAAGATAAATAAATGACAAACCGCCAAAAAATCAGTTTTGCCATTGCCGCTATCGGGCTGAGCGTCATTTTATCTTTATTGCTGGGCGCACTTTGGCGCGAAGAAACCCCGCCGCGCGGCTTAAGCGCCAATATTGGCGGGCCGTTTTCATTGATAGACCATAAAGGCGCGCCGCGCAGCGATGCCGATTTTGCCGGTCGCCCGATGTTGATATTTTTCGGCTTTACCTATTGCCCTGATGTTTGCCCGACCGCGCTGGACCGCGTCGGGGCAGCGTTGGATTTGTTACAAGAAACCGCACCGGCCCAATATGAGGCTTTGCAGCCGCTTTTCATATCGGTCGATCCGGGCCGCGATACGCCTGCAGCAATGGCTGATTATTTGGCTTATTTTCATCCGAAAATTACCGGCCTGACCGGCTCGGTTGAGCAAATTAATGCCGTGAAGAGAGCCTATAAAGTATATGCCGCGCGCGCCCAAGAAGCCGATGCCAATGGCAATTATCTGGTCGACCATTCATCGTTTTTCTTTTTGATGGATACGCAGAATAAATATCTGGCGCATTTCGACCATGCCGTGTCAGCTGCAGATATGGCGAAAAAATTATCAGAGACATTATCAGAGACATTGTCCCGAAACTCAGCCGCCAAATAATCGCTCAAACAAACCGCCCAAGCCGGGCGTCGGAGCCGGCCCGCCGGGCAGGCGCAATTCGGCACTGACTTTTGTGTGACGGCGCATGAAATCGGCCCAAATATGTGCTGGCAATCCGCCGCCGGTAACCCGCGCCATGGCACTGCCATCATCATTACCGACCCAAACGCCGACCACTAACGCGCCCGAATAGCCGATAAACCACGCATCGCGCCAATTTTGCGACGTGCCTGTTTTGCCGGCAATATCAATATCTTGAAGCGCGGCAGCGCGACCCGTGCCTTCGGTTATGGCGGTGCGCAACATCGCATTTAACGCGCCGATATGATGCGGCGCGATAATTTGCAAAGGCGCCGGCGGCAAGCGGTCATATAAGACATCGCCGGAAGCGGAAATCACCGTATCGATAATATGCGGTACGACGCGGCGCCCGCCATTGGCAAAATGCGCATAAGCGGCGGTCAATTCCAGCAAGCTGACCTCAAAACTGCCCAAGGCCAATGACGGATGCGCGCGCAATCTGCCGCTCAGGCCCAAGCGGCGCGCCATATCAATCACCTTGTCGCGACCGGTCTGTTCGCTGACTTGCACCGCCACTGTGTTCAAAGATGCGGCCAAAGCCTCGCCGGCAGTGACACGGCCGCGATATTTTTCATCATAATTTTTCGGCGCCCACTGGCCGACAGAAAACGGCGCATCGTCAAAACTGTCATCGGGCTTTAAGCCGCTCTCAAGCGCCGCCAAATAAACCATTGGCTTAAACGCCGAGCCCGGTTGACGCCGCGCCTGCACTGCCCGATTGAACGGGCTGGTCTTATAAGCACGCCCGCCCACCATGGCCAATATCGCGCCATCCGGGCTCATCACCACCATTGCCGCTTGGCCGGCTTTGCGCGCCTCGCCCTCCGCATCCATCACCGTGCTGACCGCTTGTTCAGCGGCCAATTGCATTTTCGGGTCAAGGCTGGTGACAATATCCAAATCAGCCCGCGGGCGACCGACATAATCGGGCAATTGGTCGAGCGTCCAATCAACGGCATAATGCGCCGCATCGGTCGAGCGATTGACCAAAGCGACGGATTGCGCAGCCAAATCGGTCGCTGCGTCATCTGATAAATGACCGGCCGCGCGCATGGCGGCAATCACCACACGGGCGCGGGTTTGTGCCGCTTGCGGGTCGCGGGTCGGCGCATAGCGCGATGGCGCTTTCAACAATCCGGCCAGCAATGCCGCCTCGCCAATGGTCAGGTTTTGCACCGGTCGATTGAAATAGGTTTCCGCCGCCGCCTGCACCCCATAAGCGCCGCTGCCGAAATAAACCCGGTTCATATAAAGCGCGAAAATATCGGCTTTGGAAAAATGCGCTTCCAGCCAAAACGCCAATAATAATTCTTGAATTTTACGCTTGAAACTTCGCTCCGGCGTCAAAAATACGTTTTTCGCCAATTGTTGTGTCAGCGTTGAGCCACCCTGCACCAAACCGCCGGCCCGCAAATTGGCCAGCATGGCCCGCGCCAAGCCACGCGGGTCGAGACCGAAATGGCTGAAAAACCGACGATCTTCAATCGCCGTGACCGCCTGCACCAAATGCGGCGGAAAATCTTCATACCGCAAAGCCCGCCCGCTTTGCCGCCCGCGCCGCGCCACCAGCGCATCATCACGCGCATAAATCGATAATTCGGGCCGTGCGCCGGTTTTCCATAAATCATCGGTATCGGGTAAATCCAACGCATAAACGAAAACCAACGCGGCCAAAGCCAACCCCAACCAAAGCAGGGCCAGCAGCCCCCAATAGGCCGCCCGCATAAATCCGAAGCGTTTTTCAGCGACCTTTTCGCTCATTCTTCGCTCATTTTGCGCTCATTTTTCGGCCATGAGCGCGGGACTAAATATCGAGATTGGCAACAGCCAGCGCATTGTCTTGAATAAATTGCCGCCGCGGCTCCACCACATCGCCCATCAGCTGCTCAAATAAATCATTGCTTTCGGCAACATCTTGCACTTTCACCTGCAATAGCGCCCGCGCCTCTTTGTCCAAAGTGGTCTGCCATAATTGCTCAGGGTTCATTTCGCCCAGCCCCTTATAGCGCTGCAAGGAAACACCGGTGCGGCCATGCGCCATAATCGCATCCAGCAAATCGCTCGGCGTGTTGATTTGCGTCACATTATCTTTAATCGTCAAATGGGCCGGGTCCAGATAGACGGTTTGCAAAGACGGTGCCAGCTCATCAAGCGCCCGCGCATCGGCGGAGGCAATAAGCGGGCCGTCAATTTGAAACGCTTCGCCGACCCCGCGCAATTCACGGCTGAACGTGAGACCGCCATCGCCGCTGGGCGCGCCTTGCCAGCCGCGTTCCACTTCATCGCTCATCCGATTGAGCCGCGCGGCAATATATTGCGCGCTTTGTTCGGCCAATTCGGGTTTTGATAAAATATCCGGCGACAGCGCCCCGGCAATAGCCGTTTGCTCGATAATGAATTGCGGATATTTCGGCGGCAAGGCCGATAATATGGATTTAATCTTGCGCGCTTGGCTCAATAATTCGGCCAAATCGGCACCGCTTCTTTGCTCGCCCGAGGCCAAGCTCAACACCGCATCGCCAAGCCCCGCCTCGATCAAGAAATCTTCCAGCGCCATATCGTCTTTCAAATAGCTTTCCGCACTTTGCCGGCGGATTTTATAAAGCGGCGGCTGCGCAATATATAAATGTCCGCGCTCGATGATTTCCGGCATTTGGCGATAGAAAAAGGTCAAAAGCAGGGTGCGAATATGCGCCCCATCCACATCCGCATCGGTCATGATGATAATTTTATGGTAACGCAATTTCTCAACATTGAAATCCTCGCGACCAATGCCGGTGCCCAAAGCGGTGATTAATGTGCCTATCTCATTTGACGACAGCATTTTATCAAACCGCGCCCGTTCGACATTCAAAATCTTACCGCGCAAGGGCAACACCGCTTGGTTGGAACGATTGCGCGCCTGCTTGGCAGAGCCGCCGGCACTATCACCCTCAACCAAAAACAATTCAGCCCGCGACGGGTCGCGCTCTTGGCAATCGGCCAGCTTGCCGGGCAGGCTGGAGACATCCAGCGCCCCTTTGCGCCGCGTCAGTTCACGCGCTTTGCGTGCCGCTTCGCGGGCAGCCGCCGCTTCGACCACCTTATTGATGATGATACGCGCTTCCGCCGGATGTTCTTCAAACCAATTATTCAGCACATCATTGACAATGCTTTCAACCACCGGCCGCACTTCAGACGAGACCAGCTTATCTTTGGTTTGGCTGGAAAATTTCGGGTCCGGCACTTTCACCGATAACACGGCCGTCAAACCTTCGCGACAATCATCACCGCTCATTGACACTTTCTCTTTTTTGGCAATGCCCGATTGATTGGCATAATTATTTACCGTGCGGGTTAGCGCGCCGCGAAAACCGGCCAAATGCGTGCCGCCATCGCGTTGGGGAATATTATTGGTGAAGCACAAAACCGTCTCGTGATAGCTGTCATTCCACCATAAAGCCAGTTCAACCCCGATATCATCGGCTTCCGATTTCAACGTAATCGGCGCGTCAATCAGGGTCGATTTATTGCGGTCGAGATAACGCGCAAAAGCTTCCAGCCCGCCATCGAATTTCAACTCGACTTGTTTCGGCTCGGCATGGCGATGGTCTTCCAACAAAATGCCGACACCGCTATTCAGAAAAGCCAGCTCGCGCAGGCGATGTTCCAGCGTTTCAAAATTAAACTCGGTCATGGTAAATG